>CACXHM010000015.1 GCA_902767465.1 uncultured Bacteroidia bacterium | reverse complement strand
TTCCACCAAAACATGTCTTCCCTGATCTCCAAGCGGAAGTATGTCTCCGGCTTCCAGCCGTTCGGTGAACAGGCTGTCCAGCATATATTCTGCGGCAAGGTGAAGGTGGATTGGACCTTCATAGGCCTCGAGAAGCATTGCAAATCGCTCCTTGAGGCCTTCGGTGGTGTTTGGCACATCTTCCATGATATGCGGCGTGAGCCAGAGATTCTCTACGCCTTCCCTGGACATCCGCTCAAGGACTGAAAGGGATTCGGTAAGGTTGCGTACTCCGTCGTCAACGCCAGGGAGTACGTGGCTATGGTAGTCGCTTATCATTTTTCGGAGTTGCTGCCGTAGTAGCCGTATCCGTGATGATAGCCATAGCTGTAACCGTATTTGTAGCCGTAGCGGTAGCCATAATGCCCGTTAGAAGGCACTGTGCCGTTCAGGATTATCGCCATATTCTTGAATTTCTTCTGCTGATAGATGTTCTCGAGTTCTGGCAGCATGGACCTTTCCAGCAGGCCTGCACGTGCAATGAAGAATGTGCGGTCGCAGGAACGTTCGATAATCTGGGTATCAGCGACTATCTCAATGGGCGGACAGTCGATCAGAATGAAATCGTAATTGTTCTTCAGTGCATCGACGGTTTCCTTGAACCTCGGATCGGAGACCAGTTCCGTAGGATTGGGAGGAATTGTTCCAACGGGCAGGAAGTCGATATTGTCGGATTCCTTGGAGTGCTGCAGGATGTCCTCGAACTTATCGGCTCGATGGGCCAGGTAGTCTGCAAAACCTACTTTCGTTTTAGAAGCATACTTTGACAGGGAAGCATGGCGGAGGTCACCATCGATAAGGAGTATCTTCTTTCCCTTGATGGCAAGCACTGTGGCAAGGTTTATAGTGACGAACGATTTGCCGGAACCAGGATTGAAAGATGTGATTGCAATCACGTTGCCCTTGCTCTCCTGACTTATAAATTCAATGTTGGTTCTGAGTACCCGGAAAGCTTCATTGATGATGTTCCTGTTACCCTTTTCAACGACAATGCTCTGGGTCTCGGGAATCTTTTGCCCAAGCATTTTCTGGACCTTTGGAATGATAAAGTGTGTTTTGTTGTTGCCTGCCAATGGAATCTCTCCAAGGAAGGGGAGACCAAGGTCCTTTATGTCGTCCCGACCGCGCACGGTGGTATTGAGAGCCTGAATCAGGTAGATGAGACCAAAAGGAATGATCAGTCCAAGCATGAAGGCTATGAGAATAATTTTGCTCTTTGATGGAGCAACCGGGGTCATGGGGCCGGTAGGAGCATCAATTACCCTCGTGTTGTAGGCGGTGAAGGCCTGACTGAGTTCGTTCTCCTCGCGCTTCTGGAGAAGGAAGAGATAAAGGGCCTCTTTTACGGTCTGCTGGCGTTCTACACCAAGCAGATGCTTGGCCTGGGTAGGGGTTGCGGCTATCTTGGAAGTGTTCTTTTTCTCAGCATTCTGCAGACCTGCAATCTGGGCTTCGAGAGACATGATGAGATTGTCGATGGAACCTACGATTGAACGGCGCATTTCAGAAAGCTGTTCATCTGTCTCGACAACGAGGGGGTTGGATGTGCTGGAGTTGGCAACAAGGCTGTTGCGGCGCAACACCTTCGAATTGTATTCACTGATGAGGCTTTCGATGCCTGTATGCTCCACTCCGGTATTTGCCGGAAGGAGTTTTGAAGGATCGGTTTCGCCGGCCAGATAATTACGGATGTACCTTGCCATCCCGAGCTGGATGTTGAGTTCTTGCTGGCGGGCGTCAAGGGTGTTGTTGCGATTCATATAGATGCTGGCTGCCGCGCCAACGTCGGGAACCAGCTGTTCGCTCTTGTAGGACGAGATGTCGCTGTCAACGGCGGCCAGTTCACGCTCGATAACCTTTAGACGCTCGTCGATGAACATCGAAGTGCTCTGTGCAATCTGGTTCTTGTCCTTGATCCAGCTTTCGTTATAAACTGCAATCAAGGTGTTCAAGATATCTTCTGCCCTTTGAATGTTGACATCCTGGATCGAAAGTTCGATCACGTCGGACATGTCCTTTAAGTTGTGGTTTACTCCGAGGCGCCTGCTGAAACTGTTGGCGGTTGATGTAACCGAACCATGGGATACGTAGATGTTGCCCGGGAGTTTTCCGTTATATGAATACGAAGGCCGGATGCAGATTTTGCCGAAAGGAGTCGAAAGGGTGTCTCCGAGTTCACCCTTTACACTGAATCCCTTTATTTTATTTTTCTGGTAAAAAAAGTCCTTGAGGGTTATGGATGTGCTTCCGTTGGTACTGATGGTGAATTTAGCACCGTTGATGGTCGACAGGGAATCGGATGCTATCGAAACGGGAAGGGTGTTTGCATAGAGCAGGACTTTGTGGCCCGGGCCGTCCTTATAGAATGTGGTCTCGAGGCCGAGCCTGGAAACCACTTCGTTCATCAGAGCATGGGAAGCAAAAGTGTTGACCTCGTTGGTAACCTTGGAATTCATTGTTACCAGACCCATGTTGGAAAAGTCATAGTTTGCGGCCGACATGCCCCTGCGTTCTGATTTGATGAGGACCTTGGCACTGCGGACATATGTTGGCTGTGTTCTGCGAACATGCAGGAAAGCTATGGTGACGCATACCATAATGGCGATGGCAAACCAATACCATTTCTGAAGGCACATCACGATGATGTCCTTTATCTGGATGACTTCTTTGTTATCTTGCTGGACGTTGCCTGCTGTTGTTGTCTGATTTTCCATTTTGGTTTCTGCTAACGGAAGAAGTAAAGGGATATGGTAGTAGCAAGAGAAGCGAGACTGAGCCAGAATGAAGTGCTGCGCACATTGTTGCCGTTGATAGTGGACTGGCGCGCGCGCACATCGTTGGGCTCAACATAAACCATATCATTCTGTTGAAGGTAGAACACGGGGGACTGAAGCACGTCCTGCGCAGAGCAAAGGTCAATGGTGTACTTTTTCTGAACGCCATTTTCTTCCCGAAGTACTATGACTCCGTCACGTTTTCCGGTGATGGTAAGATCGCCCGCGGATGAAAGTGCATCGAAAATCGTGAAGTTGTCCCTTGTAATGTTATACCTTCCCGGTCGGCTGACTTCACCCATGACCGAAACGGAAAGGTTCATGAATTCTACCGTGACAACGGCGTCTTTTGCAAGATTGCTGCTTGTAAGCTGCTCTTTGATATAGGCGGCAACTTCTTCCCTTCTCATTCCGCCGATGTGCAAAGTGCCGAGTACCGGAAAGTCAATGTCACCGTTACCGTCCAGGGTGTATCCGGAAAGTCCCTGGCCGTAGTTGCTGAGGTTGTTGGAAACATCCCCGATGCGAGTGGTCGTGTAGGGGAGGTTGAACATGCTTGCAATCTGCGGATCCTTGCAATTGACTACAACGGCTATCTTGTCTTCCGGACGGAGACGGATCTGGGATTCGGGCAGGACGTTTACCGTAGCTCCAGCCTCAAGGTCTTGAAAATAAACGATCTGCTTAGGCGTGGCACAGGCGGCAAGTACCGCGGATGCCGACATCAGGATAAACAGGTGCTTTAAAAACATACAACTAAATCTATAACCAAACAATTGACGCTCTTCAGCGCGCGTATGCGTGAGCGCATATTTTGCAAAAGTAGCAAAAAATAACCATTAAAGCAATTTTTCACGTAGAGAAGCAACTGTATTAACAGTTTCCCATGCACTCAGATCTTCCTGGTTACGATAACCCCATGTGACAGCTATTCCCCTTATTCCACCATTTTCCGCCGTTTTCATATCGGTGGGGGAGTCTCCAACCATCACGGCCCCTGATTTGTTTTCTCCGGCGGTCTGCAGTACTTCCCGCACTATTTCCGGGTCGGGTTTCAGAGGGTATCCTTCCCGGTTTCCGAGAACAGCTTCGAAGTGCGCTTCTGGAAAGAACCTGCGGATGAGGTGCTCAGTACCTTCCTGGAATTTGTTGGAGACCACCGCAAGTTTTACTCCGGCTGTTCCGAGTTCGCTGATCAGTTCAGGGATTCCCTCATAAGGGCGCGTATGCACGTCGATGTGGGCTGAATACCATGATTTGAAATCGGCAAGGCATTCATCCAGTAACGCTTCGTCTGTCTTTAAATCTGCCGGCAGAGCCTGCCAGACAAGATTGCGTATGCCATGTCCTACCATTTTTCTGTATTCAGTAATACTGTGCAACGGCAGGGAATGAACTTTCAGTGCGTGGTTGACGGCTTCACCAAGATCCTCTATAGTGTCTATGAGGGTGCCGTCAAGGTCGAATAGAACAATAGACATGCGTGCTGGCTCTGTTATGCTTTGTTGAACTTTTGTTTCCCTTGTTTGCAACGAGGGCATTTCTACACCCTCATGCCGGGGCAAAGATAAACAAAATATCGACTCTCTGTCTGCATTGGCAATTCCAACGACAGAGATACCGGACACTTCCGGTTGGCAGGAACTAAAAACCATTAGCATTCGAATCATCTGAATGGAGTCTCTCACAGAAAAATGTGTAACTTTGCTAACAAATGCAGAATCACAAAAGCAAAAGACTGGAACAAAAAATGAAATCCCTGGTTGTCATCGACGCCTGCGTGAGACAATTGGATTCCCGCACGCTGCGTATCGCCGAGCCTATAATTGAGGCTTTGTCCCAAAGGTATAAAGTCATACGGTATAACCTGCCCGAAATGGACATTGTACCGCTGAATCCCTGTCTTTTTGCTGAACGTGGAAAGGGTTCTATCCCTGCATGGGCCAAGGAGGCGGCAACTGTCATTGCGGGTGCCGACCGCATTCTTATTGTTGCGCCATTCTGGGATATGAGTTTTCCGGCTGTGCTCAAGTGTTTCTTCGAGCAGACTTCGCTTTTCGACATCACCTTTACAGACAACGGAAAAACCTGTGTGGGCCTTTGCAAAGCGCCTAAGGTGCTTTATATTACAACGCGCGGTATGGATATCGAAACAGGAAGCGACCTGGAACAGGCGACCCCATACCTCAAGGCGTTAAGCCGTCTATGGAATCTTGGTGAACTCACTACCATATCTGCCCGGAATATGGACTACAGTACGGAAGATGAGATTGACGTAAAGATTGCCAAAGCAGTGGCTGAAGGAACTGAACTCGCAGAAACCTGGTAAAGCCTATACGTTACACCGACCTGAAAAAGATAATATGAAATTTCTCGGAAACATCCTCTGGCTCCTTCTCGGCGGCATTATTATCGCCCTGATATACTATATCTCAGGCCTGTTGATGTGCATAACCATCATTGGCATCCCCTTTGGCTTGCAACTCTTCAAGTTGGGCACTTACGCGCTCTGGCCTTTCGGGCATGAACTGGTAAACGGCCCCAACGAGCCGGGCTGTGTCTCGGTGGTGATGAACCTGATCTGGATCCTTCTCGGTTGGTGGGAAATTGCCGTCCTCCATCTGGCTTTCGGCCTGTTATTCTGTATCACCGTCGTGGGTATTCCATGGGGATTGCAGCATTTTAAGATGGCTGTCGGCTCCATCTTTCCGTTTGGTAAAGAGATTCATTTATGCGCGCAGTAATCCAAAGAGTTTCTTCGGCTTCCGTAACAATAGACGGAGCGGTCAAGTCCTCCGTCGGTCCCGGATTGATGATCCTTCTCGGCATCGGCCACGGGGATGGTCAGGAAGACATTGACTGGCTGGTGAAAAAGACAGCAGGACTTCGCATTTTCGACGATGAAGCCGGGGTAATGAACTGTAGCGTTGTGGATGTTGGCGGAGATGTGCTGGTAGTGAGCCAGTTTACTTTGATGGCATCCACCAGGAAGGGGAACAGGCCTTCATATATCGGAGCTGCCGGTCATGAACTGGCAATTCCGCTCTACGAGCTGTTCTGTGCTGCTCTTTCTGCTGCCATTGGACGTCCTGTCGGTACCGGAGAATTCGGTGCGGACATGAAGGTGTCACTCGTAAACGACGGCCCGGTAACAATATGTATTGACACTAAAAATAAGGAATAGTTATGCTTAAGATTGGAGATAAAATGCCGTTCTTCGAAGTTTTTGACCAGGACGGGAAAGCGGTGAAATCGGAAGATTTCATCGGCAAAGGGAAGAAAACGGTTATCTATTTTTACCCGAAGGACAACACTTCAGGATGCACGGCCGAGGCCTGCTCCATCCGTGATAACTGGGAGGCGCTTCGGGAAGCGGGGTACAATGTGGTGGGTGTGAGCAAGGATTCCGGGAAATCCCATGCTGGATTTGCGGCCAGACACGCACTGCCTTTCACGCTCCTTGCCGATACCACCAGGGAGATGCACGAGGCATTCGGCGCCATCGGAGAGAAGAAAATGTATGGAAAAACCATACTGGGTACACTCCGCCGCACATTCATCTTCGATGAGAACGGCATTCTGGAGCGCATCATCGAGAAGGTCGACACAAAGAACGCAGCTACACAGATTCTGGAGGGATAACAAGATGAATGCAAAGCAGTTAGCCCGGATCAAAAAAATGGAAGATGACTTCAACCATGTCAGTGAAGTTGTCAAGTCTCTGGACGAGTGTCTCTCGGACTACGAAACCATTCAGTCTCGGATAAAGTGTCTGACGGATTATCAGGAATCAGGCCAGTGGCTCGAGGACTTTGAAGCAGACGAACGAGGTGAATTGCCTGATTCCTTGGAGCTTCGGCGGGGAGTCCTTTCGGAAGACGGCTTGTATAATCTTCTAAGCAGTGTTTCAGATGTGTATTCACGGATGCAGGCGATGCTGGAAAGGCAGCACCTACTTGTGTAAGCCAAATTGAAACACCGCCTGAAATTTCGAGACAATAACTTACCCTGAAAGCCGTCAAGAGAATAGAAGTTAAAAATTCAATGCCAATGCTAATCCAACGGGAGTAGGAGCATATTCAATCGTTGCAACTGTTTGGCCGGAAGCATTTTTCAACTTGTTCATTTTGTGCCTTCCAAGCCAGGCGATTCCGGCACCGGCAAGCATCCCGGCAAAGCCGCCAATTTCCATTGCTTCCCCTTTTTTATAGGCTGGTTGTTGTTTGGCTTCCTGGTTCAATTTGTGAATCTCTTCAATGGATCCTGAGGTAGAACGAATGTTGGTATAATTGTTCTGCTCAATCATACATATCACATTACCACAGATCCAGAATCCGGCTCCTACTACGGCAACCGTTATACCACTGTAATAAGCCGTTTTTGCGATCTTGTATTCCTTTGTCGAAATCACATCTGTATTCTGATAATTTGCATACTGCCCCAATGCAGTCATGCTGGAAAATAGCAATAAAGCTAATGATAGTAATATCCTGCGCATAGCAACAATATTGGTTTTCACAAAGATAAAAAACAGAACCGAATACTCATCATCCTTCATCCCTTCATTAGGAGGAAAAAATATATGTCCATCTGGTAAACCGGTTCTCTTTGTTCCACCGGCTCTAGACATGGCGTACTAATACGATATTCTTCATATAATAAAACAATAGTTACACAAACCTTAGGTACTATAAAAATGTTAGGCGTGTTGTGTATCTGGCTGGTTATCAGTTATTTGTCCAAAACAAGTCGCTTTTATAAAGCGACACATTTCAAATAATGTATTGAAACACAGCATCTTATGCAACACGGTCATTGGTAATATTCCTCTTTATTCCAGGAATGGTTTGCCTGTTATAAAGTGGTTATTATCAGGTCGTTATCTTGCATTCAAGATCTTTGGATAGTCACTTGGGAAGTCTGAGGCTGATAAATAGAGCAATAGTGCTGCAAATACTAAAAGATTACTATCTCTGAGACAATAAGCTTTTGATTCCTCATCAAATTCTTCCTTAGGAGCTCCTCCTTCTAATAAACCGTACAAGTCAAATCTATCTATAACACTTTTGATGATGAGGAATAATATCATAAGAAGAAAAGATAGATTCAAGCAACTAGTATCGAATTGTCCCTCGGCCTTTGAAATCAGATTGAAGTGTGGGCGCAAGCATATAACCTTCCTCGGGAGTATTGGAGATAAATCTTTTTATCTCTTGTTCTGTAGTGGCATAGTCTTCCAATTCTTGAAGAAGACTGTCTATCTGGGTTCTGAACATAAGATACTCTTGCTCGTTGTGAGTTGTAATGACCTTTTCAAAAAGAGCATGGGTTACTTCTTTGCCAAACTGCCTGCCATCATTCAGACAAGTCATATATTGAATTGAGGCACCACCATTGGCAGGTTTTTCCAATCCTTCATTCAACAAAGACACAAATTGGTCAAGGTTTTTTCTGGAAATACGTGTTGCAACTTCACATATATCCCATATTAATTGTGCATACT
>CACXHM010000014.1 GCA_902767465.1 uncultured Bacteroidia bacterium | reverse complement strand
CTCGATCTGGATGCGGTCGCGCAGGTCTGCTACAGACATTTCGCGTGCTTCTGCTGCTTTCATTTTCTCTTCTCCATTAAATTATTCCACATAATCCCTGCGAACCACGAACTTTGTGGCAACGGGGAGTTTGCCTGCGCCGAGACGCATTGCTTCCTTGGCGGTGTCGAGGGACACACCCTCTGCCTCAAAGATAATACGGCCAGGGGTGATGGGAGCGACGAATCCGTAGGGATCGCCCTTACCCTTACCCATACGGGTATCGAGAGGCTACTTGGTAACCGGCTTCACAGGGAAAACCCTGATCCAGAGCTGACCCTCACGGTTCATGCGGCGGGTGATAGCCTGACGGGCTGCCTCGATCTGCTGAGCGGTGAGCCAGCAATTCTCGAGGTTCTTGAGACCGAAGGAACCGAACGCGAGCTGGTTGCCCCTCTGGGCCATTCCCTTCATGCGGTTCTTCTGTTCCCTTCTGTACTTAGTTCTCTTGGGCTGTAACATTTTACTGTTATTTAAAAATTAAAAAATTCGTGCCAACTCCTTTATAATCAGCATTTTAAGCTATTACAAGGCGGATTTTTGGGTTGCAAAGTTAGTAAAAATTTTCCGATTGGCAAGGACTTGAGCAAAAATTTTCAAACATTTTCGACACAAAAAATCGATAGCCAAAATTGCTTTTTTCAATCACTTACAAATCTGCGCAAAAAATTTTTTACTACCTTTGCGACCGTGAAAAAGATTGTGCTGACAGTACTGCTTGCCGCAATGTGCGTTCCGGCCTTTTCCCAGAAGAAAAAGACGGACACCCGCTTCCCCATGTACTACATAGTGGAAGAAAACGGCGATACCACCTTCGTGGATTCCCTGGACCCGGTGTGGTGCTTTCCGAAGGGAACCCGGCTGCGCAAAGGCGACTGGAGAAGGCAATACAAGGTAGTGTATAATTTCAACAAGGTATATCCCTATGCCCTGGTGGGGAAGAAGATGATGGCACAGGTGGACAGCGTGCTTGCCCGCGACGTGAGTAAATCACGGCAGCGGAACGCCTACACTCACGATGTAATGATGGAACTGTTCGAAATATTCGGCAAGGATATCAAGGGGATGACAATTTCACAGGGGGTAATGCTCATGCGCCTGGTCGACCGGGAGTGCGGCATCCCGGCTTTCGAAATAATCAAGGAATACCGCAGCGGCTTTGCCGCGAATTTCTGGCAGCTCGTAGCGAGAATGTTCGGGCAGAACCTCAAGAAACGATACGATCCCAAGGGAGAGGATGCCAGACTGGAAGAACTTGTGCAAATATGGAACAAGGGGCACTGGGATTCATTCTACTATGCCGTATTCTTTGACTATCCTCCGAAAACGGTCATAAAACGTGAACGCCTGCAAAGCACTGTGCAGTCGCGCGAAGACAAGCGCAAGCGCAGCGAAGAAGAGGCCTCCCTCATGCGAAAGAGCCTCAAGGAGGCAAAAGAAATGCTGGGAAGCGATTAAACAACGAAAAGGGACTCTCCATCCCAGCAGGCATAGTGGACTCCTCCGGCGATCCAGTCTTTCAATACTATCAAACGCGAGCCTGTCGGGAGCACGGCATCGTATTGATCATGGAAGTGGCCAAAAATGCAAAAGTCCGGGGCCGGCCGGGAATATCCGGCGCAAAACTGATAGAGCGGTTCGGATTCTCCCTTGAATTTATATCCGCCGTGTTTGCGGCGGTTGCTGTTGCTCCAGTCGGTGCCGAAACGGAATGCGATCCATGGGTGAAGCTGGTTGAAAAGAACCTGGCATACCCGGCTGTGGAAGATGCGCAGCATAAGGCGATATCCCAATTTGGCGCCGCCAAGGGCGTCTCCGTGTCCAAGCAGAAAGGATTTTCCGTCGATGTCCGCCACCTGCGGCTGCTGTAATTTCCTGATCCCGAGACTCTCAAAGAAGGAGTAGCACCAGATATCGTGGTTCCCTGGAATGAAGTTGACTTCTATCCCTTCCGCAACCATCTGAATCAGTTCGCTGACCACCCGTGCTCCCTCGCGGGGTACCACATCGCGGTATTCATACCAGAAATCCCATATATCACCCAACAGCCAGAGAGACTTTGTCTCAGCGATGCGTATGCTTCGCAGCCACTGCACGAAACGATCTTCGCGCTCAGACGGATTCCCGGCCTTCAGACCGAGATGAACATCTGCGACAAAATATGTTTTCGTCCTTGTCATGCAAAAATAAGAACCAGCGTCCCTACAATAGCACAATACAGTGCGAACCAGCCGAGGCGGGCCCTGCGCACGAGGGCGATCATCACCTTGCAGGCAAAAAGACCGGATACGAATGCCGCCAGAAAACCTATTACAAGAGGCACGGTTCCTATAGTCGAGGCTGCCATCTCACCTCCAACGATATCAAGAAAGGTTTCACCGAGAATCGGCACCAAAACCATCAGAAAGGAGAATTGTGCCATCACCTCTCGCTTCACACCGCATAACAGACCCGTTGAGATGGTGGTTCCGGAGCGGGAAAGCCCCGGAATAACGGCAAGCGCCTGACCTGCCCCGACCACGAATGCCTGCCACCAGTTGATGCCGTTGCGAACAGTCTTCCTGTCACCAACCCTGGAAGACGCGAAATCGGAAAAGAACAGCAGCAGCGCCGTCAAGAGCAGCGCGGCACCAACAACGCGCATCGACCTGAAAAGAGCTTCCACATAATCCTTGAAGAACACCCCGACGATAAACACCGGCACCATCGAAACGCATATCTTGAGGATATAGTCAGTCTCATCGTTCATCTTGAATTTGAACAGCCCCTGCAGAAGACGGAGAATCTCGCGCCGGAAAACCACTATGGTTGCAAGGACGGTGGCGGCATGCACCGTCACCTCGAAAACCAGATTCCCAGACGCCTCAACGCCAAGCAGTTCGCGTCCTATGGCCAGATGTCCGCTGCTGCTGACGGGCAGAAACTCGGTAAGACCCTGTACAAGTCCAAGGATCAACGCCTCAAGCCAGCTCATTCCTGGTCCTCCCCCTCACCGCCTGGACGGCGCATTATCGCCACCACACATACGACGACACCCGCGATGATAACCACCGGGGCCGCAACCAGACGGCGAAAATCAAACATCGAGTAATTGAATACGGCAGGATCCTTGACTCCGCCTCCGGTCATAAGCACGAAACCGGCCAGCATAACCAGCACCCCTGCCAGGAGAAGCCGGAGACCTTTTTTGGTGATCGACATTTTATTCATAATAGATATTGTCTTCGGAGGCCAGGGCCAGGGTGTTGACCGTGATCCAGGTCGCGATTACACAAATGAGGACGCCGCTGACGACAACCGTCCCTCCGACATAACAGAGCATACGATGATCGAACAGTCCGGCAATCTGGGGGAAAGACCTCTCCAGAAGGAAAAGGGCCCCTGCGAGCATGCCGCATGCGAGCAGGGCGGAAATGAGGCCTTGAACAATGGCATCACGCATGAACGGGCGGCGGATAAAAGCCCTTGACGCACCGACTACCTGCATAGTATGGATGGTGAAGCGGCGGGCGTGCAACCCAAGGCGCACCGTATTCCCTATCAGCATGAAGGAGATAAGCAGCAACAGCAGGATGAATACACCGAGCACTGCCGAAATCCCTCCCAGATTCCTGTTCAGCGTTTCAACCAGCGACTGGCGGCTCTCAACTTCTTCTATCTGGGGGAGAGCCTGCAGCAACGGAACTATTTTGGCTATACTGTCTGCCGAAACATATTCCGCCTTGAGCGAAACATCGATGCTTACCGGCACCGGAGCCGTCTCGAAAACCGAAAGGAAATCCTCGCCAAGCATCTCGCGCAATTCCCTTTCCCCCTGTTCCCTGCCTGTTACGGCAGTTTCCTTCACATAGGGAAGACTGTCCAGCGAAGAGGCCAGCGCAAGCGCGGAAGAATCATTCACGGCAGGTACGCAGATCAGCGACAGCCTGATGTTTTCTTTGAAATAATCACTTACCCGCCTGGCATTCAGCACAAGCGCGGATGCCACCCCGACCAGCAGCAGCACAAGGCTGATGCTGAGGACCGAAGTTATCTTTGACCCTGTAAGGCGGCGTTTGATTCTTTTCTTTTCTCCTTTGGACATAATATCGGAAATTGGGTCAAATTTAAGTGCAAGCAGAGAGAAAAGCAAATTTTATTTACTTTTCCGAAAGATTTTTTCGTATCTTTGTATTATTCAAAAAATTAAATATAACATGGCGGAAACTCTTAAAAAGGTACTGTTCGTAAATACGGAGATATATCCATATCTTCCGGAGAGTGCCATTGCGAATATAGGAAGAGCCCTTCCCCAGGGTATCCAGGAGCGAAAAAAAGAAATCCGCGCCTTCATGCCCCGTTTCGGATGCATCAACGAACGCAAGAACCAGCTGCACGAGGTCATTCGTCTCTCCGGCATGAACATAGTGGTCGGGGATGTAGACCGTCCGCTGGTAATAAAGGTGGCATCCATACCTGCCGCCCGAATTCAGGTTTATTTCATAGATAACGAGGATTATTTCAAACGGAAGGCCATTTTTTCCGATGCCGACGGCCGTTTTTTCAGCGACAACGACGAACGCGCAATCTTCTTTGCAAAAGGCGTCCTGGAAACAGTAAAGAAACTGCGCTGGGCCCCGGATATAATCCATTGTCACGGATGGATGTCAGCGCTGGTGCCGGCATACCTCAAAATGGTGTTCCGCGACGATCCCATCTTCTCCTCCAGCAAGGTAGTCCTTTCGCTGTATAACGATATCCCGGGTGCAAAGTTCAGCTCCGACTTCGCCGCCAAGGCGGCAACCGCAGGCCTTAAGGCAGAGGTTCTCCCCATCAGTGCAGCCTCCGATGGCATAAAACTTGCGGAAACGGCTGCCAAGTATTCGGATGCTGTCATCTTTGGCTCTCCCGATATTGACGCTTCGCTTGCACAATACTGCAAGAGCCTGGGAATTCCGGTGCTCCCCTATAATGCCGGGAGTTTTGCCGACGGCAGCTATATGGACGAATACAACGCACTTTATGATAAGTTGTTGTAGCTAATGAAACTCAAGCTATTTGCCGCCGTGGCCATCTTGTTATGCTGCGGCAGCTGCATTTCGAAAGACGAAACACTGGGCGGAAACATGATTCCGGTTAGCCATACCTACAAGGTAGTGGCTCCGGCTCCCCTTGAGATTCCCGTTTCCATGCGCGCATCCGACAGTCTGTCGGCATACTCCTCCACCAGGATCACAATCGGTGCCATCCGAAATGATGACGAGTTCGGACTCAGCACCCGCTCCAGCTGCATAACCCTGGTTCCCATGTTCGTGGATACGCTCGACTACGGAACCAATCCCGTTTTCAAACGCTTCCATTTCTCGGTCGCCCTGGACACGGTTTCGGTATGCGACAACTCTCAGTCCAACATTCTTCAGAACGTATATGTTTATGAGCTGACGAAGCAGCTCGACACGAACTATACCACCTATTGCGCTTCCACTCCGGAGCATTCCGAAAAAACGGTTACTGCCGGGATCCCTATCATAAACGGAACGGATTCCCTCAGTTTTGATTTCAGCAAGGAATTCGCCGAAAAGTATATGAAGATTACGGCTGAGGACGTGGCGGACATCAACAGCTACACCAAAAAGTTCCCGGGCATTTACATCACCACCAACCGGCCGCATGGACGCGGAGGGCGTTTCAACCTCTACAATCTCCAGCTCGACTACGACGTGGATTACGGCTACCTTCTCGGCAATCTTGCGAAACTGCGTTTCAATTCAACCTGGAAGAAGAAGGATAGCGACGGTAAATTTACCGGTGAAACGGAAACAAAGGATACCACCTTCTATTTCTATCTGTCTGCAACCGGCATCTACGATATCGATTCGCTTCTCACCAATACCAAGACCAGCGGAAACTTCCCCCAATATTGTGCGAATATCACCACCGAGAGTTCCCGCAGCCTTGCCGGCAAGGCCGAAGATGTCATCTATATTGACGGCGGCGGTGGCATCAAGCCCGTTATTTCCGCAAGAATGCTCCGCGACACGGTGCGGAAGGTTATCTCGGATAACGGACATGACCCATCAAGGGCTGTCATCAACAAGGCCACAATCACCATGCATTACATGGCACCCGACGAAGATTTCGAACTCATGTACAAAGTTCCGGAAGTGCTTAGCCCGACCGTCAGGAAGAAGGCGGACACACTGTATGCTTTCATGGGACTCACCGATTCTTCCGACAGCGACGAAGACCAGGGAAACATCCACCGCTCACGCATGACTTACTCACCGGACATCACATATCATCTGCAGTCTCTTCTCTCCTTGAAGGATGACGACGAAAGCCTGCTGAACGGCAGCTATGACGTGTGGCTTCTGATCATGCACAACGACGTGGTGGTAACCACTACCAGCGGAAATACCGAGATGAGCGACTATTACAATTATCTCGCCTACTCCAGCATGATGTACGGCAGCTACGGTGGTTATGGCGGATACGGCGGATACGGATATGGCGGATATGGAAACCCTTATACCAATTATTATAACTATGCCATGATGGCACAGTACTACGGCAGTTCCACCACATCGTCTTCGACCACCCTCAACCTGGACCGTGACCGCTATTACTATTGCAAACTTCACGGACCCGGTGCAAGTGATGCGACGCTACGTCCAAGCTTCAGTTTTACGTATTCAATTCCTAACGAACAATAATGAAAAAGTCTGTACTTTTCACTGCTGCGGCAATGCTCGCGGTGGTATCATGCAACGGCAGCAAGACCACCCTCATCAGCGGCACTGCTGCAGAAGGGTGTGAAAATCTCCGCATCTTCTCCGGGCTTACCGAAGAAGAAATAGCACAGGTCCCCGTAAAAGACGGGAAATTCAGCTGCGAAATTCCCACTAATGTAAAGGACCTCTACATCATCACCGATGAAGACGTTTCCCATTCGTTCATTGCCGACGGATCAAAGCTTACGGTCGATATGACATCCGAAGGCGGCGACGTGCAATCCTCAAAGAATTCCGTGCATCAGAAGATGCTTGATGAAAACCAGTGGTATGCCGATTTCATGAAGTCCTACACCCCGGAGAAGGATGCTGAACTCACAAAAGAGTACGTAGATCACTGTATGGAAGCCCTGTCCGACAACTCCGACAATACCGTCGGACTGCTTACTCTTGTAAACCTTCGGGGACAGGTTGAGGACGATGTTCTTGCCGATGCAATAGAGAAACTGGATCCCGCTTTCGATTCTTATGAATTCGTACAGCAACTCAAGTCTGCCGTGAACAAACGAAAGGGCACCTCTGCAGGAGAAATGTTTACCGATTTTGAGGTCGAGCAGCCTGACGGCAAGACCGTAAAGCTGTCCGACTATGTAGGAAAAGGGAAATATATTCTCGTGGATTTCTGGGCAAGCTGGTGCGGTCCCTGCAAGAGGGAGATTCCAAACATCAAAGCGGCATGGGAAAAATATCACGGGGAGAAGTTCGACGTGCTCAGCGTAGCCGTCTGGGACAAGCCTGAAGACACCGCAAAGGCAGCCAAGGAACACGGGGTGGTTTGGAGCCAGATTGTGAATGCCCAGCGTATCCCTACCGACATATATGGCATAGAGGGTATTCCTCACCTCATTCTCTTCGGCCCCGACGGAACCATTGTAAAGCGTGGTGAAGGGCTTCGTGGAGAAGGACTCGAAAAGACGCTTTCGGAGCTGCTGTAGAATTCAGCGCATTACTATAAAAAAGAGCTGGCCTTGCGGTCAGCTCTTATTATTATTTAGTTCCGGGATTATTCAGCAGATACACCAAGTTTCTCGGCAACCTTTGCAATAGCATCGGCAACGGTAGCGATGGTGCTGGTTTCCTCATCGGGAATCTTTACACGAAATTCTTTCTCAAACTCCATAAGGAGCTCTACCGTATCAAGAGAATCTGCACCAAGGTCGTTGGTGAAGTTTGCAGTCTCGGTAACTTCGGAGGGTTCAACGCCAAGTTTGTCGACGATGATAGCCTTCACTTGCTTTACGATTTCTTCGTAGTTCATGGTCAGTTTATTTAGTTTTTACTTAGTACTTCCGTCTAAAGGCGACTGCAAAGTTACTAATTTTTTTTATACTTCCAAACCTTCGTCTTTCTTGCTGAGTCTCAACCAGATACGTATCGCATTCAAGCCATTGAGAAGGTAGAAAACATACTTGATAAGCATCACCACGGTGTATGCCGAACCGGGCGTTGTCGCAAGATTTACGCTCCAAAGCACTATGGATGAAATATTTACAAGGGTCCACACATACCATTGTTCCATATATGCCATTGTCATCATAACTATTGCCAGCACATAAGCCGCGGTAGTGAGGGCATCCATCACCATCTTGGCGGGGACACCGGAACCGAGGTTGCTCCTTGCAGAGAAATACGATATGCAGAAAGCCGCTGCGGCAACTCCAATGTAGCCGGCAACTACATATATCCACTTGCGTCCGGTCATCCTTTGGGCCTTGACCTCCTTGTGCATGCTGGCACCACGCCTGCGCCACTGGAAGAAGCCTACAAAATCCATGGGAATAAAGTAGAATAGATATAGCAGGAACATGGACGTAACACCGTTCTTCCAAAGCACATACGTCTCTATTATGGCGCCAAGCAGTCCGACTACAAAATTCATCAAATGGCCTTGAGCGGCCAGTATCGTGCTCGTAACCCCGAACATCGCACCGAATGCTACCACGACCTGAAGGGCGGTATCACCGGGGTTGTTGTGGATATTGATGATGCTTGCAATCAGGACGCATACCAGCATCCCGAAGAAAATGAAATAGTTGAACAGTCTGGCAGATTTATTTTCGTTCATGGTCCTCTTGTTTTGGCATGCAAATATAGCTTATTTTTTCATGCTTCCCGTCCCGGACCTTCCTTGAAAAAGGCCGAAATCCTGGAAGGTCCCCCCAAAAAAACTAAGGACCAAGGGATAAGAGAATGTCAGCGAAGCGCTTCGAGGATGCGGGATGCAAGCACCGGACCCACGAAGGAGGAAAGATCGGAAGGGTCTGCAGCGGCAATGCGGGCGACCGAACCGTAGTGCAGCAGCAGCCGCTCTTCGGTCTGCTTTCCCACACCCTTAATGGACGTAAGGGCAGACTGGATGGCAGACTTGCTGCGCAGGCTGCGATGAAAAGTGATGCCGAAGCGGTGAGCCTCGTCACGAATATGCTGCAGCAATTTGAGTGCCTGCGAGTTGCGGTCAATGAAAAGGGGATATGGATCTCCCACACGGATAACTTCTTCCAACCTCTTTGCAAGGCCGACCACGGTGAGTTTATCCGAAAGACCCAATTCGCACAGCGCCTGCCATGCAAACTCAAGCTGCCCTTTTCCGCCATCGATCACTATCAACTGCGGAAGGTCGTCCGGGGCTTCCGCTAGCATACGGGAATAACGGCGGTTTACAACCTCTTTCATTGAAGCGTAATCGTTGGCTCCTACGACGGTCTTTATCTTGAATTTGCGGTAATCCTTTTTGGAGGGCACGGCATTGCGGAACACAACGCAACTCGCCACAGGATTCGTTCCCTGGATGTTGGAGTTGTCGAAACATTCCATATGAACCGGAAGTTCCTTCATTCCAAGCGCTTTCCGGAGCTCCTCCAGCACGCTGCGCCGGTACTCGTCAGGATCGGTATGCTCCCGCTGCTTAATAGTGTTGAAATGATACTCGCGGGCATTTTTTGCAGCCAGTTCAAGCAGCGACAGTTTGTCTCCCTTAACCGGAACAGTGTACTTTACTTCCGGCATCTGTATGTCTGGCATAAACGGCACGATGGCTTCTCTGGAGAGGTCTCCGAACTTGCTTTCAATCTCGGCAATGAATTCGCTCAGCACCGATTCCTGTTCTTCCTCTATATTCATGCGGAACCCGAGATTGAGGCTCTGCACAATTGCCCCTCCACGAAGGCGCAGGAACGACCCGTATGCATCAGGACCATCGAATACCAGGGCAAAAACATCGGCTTCCAGATCCCGTACCTGGGTAACGATGCTACGGGAGTAATGGGACTGAAGCGCTCCTATGCGGTCTTTCCATATCTGCGCCTGTTCGAAATCAAGCGCATCCGAAGAAGCTTTCATCCGTCCTTCATACTCCTTTACGATGGCACCTACACCCCCCTTCAAGAAGGTCACTATCTCTTCGATCCAGCCGTTGTACTCCTCCGTTGAAACAGCCCCCACACAGCATCCCCTGCACTTTCCGATATGGAAGTCGAGGCACGGCCGTATCTTGCCGCGGAGAATCGTATCGGCATCTATCTTGTGACGGCAACTGCGCAGCGGATAAGTCTTTTCGAAGAATTCCAGCAGATAACGGGCGTGCATCACAGTGCTGTAGGGGCCGAAATAACGGGACCCGTTCTTGTCGACACGCCGTGTAAGGAATACCCTCGGATATGGTTCGGAAGTCACGCAGATCCAGGGGTAGGTCTTGCTGTCCTTCAGGAGGATATTGTATCGGGGCTTGTACTGCTTGATGAGATTGTTTTCAAGCAGCAGCGCATCCGCCTCGGAATCCACCACGCTGTACTGCAGATCCGCAATCTTGCTCACCAGGATGCGTGTCTTCGTGTTCAGTCTCTACGGAGGCACGAAGTACTGGGCTACCCGCTTGTGGAGATCCTTGGCCTTGCCCACATAAATCACCTGCCCCTCGGCATTGTAGTACCGATAGACTCCGGGGCTGTGCGGCAACAAGGCTATTTTGGAACGGACATCCATATAGTCACAAAGGTAGTAAATTTTGCTGGAGCGTATAAAAAACCGTGGTCAAACCACAAAGATTTGACCACGGAATAGTTATAAGCTCCGGCGGATGTTACTTGGCATCCCTGCGTCCACCGCGACGTTCTCCGTCACGACGGCCTCCGCGGCGTTCGCCACGACCGCCACTGCGCTGGCCTGCGGCCTGTGCGTTGGCAGCTGCGAGAGCGGCAGGAGTGAGATCCTGACGACCATACTTCTCACCATTGCAGATCCAGACCTTGATGCCGAGGCATCCGACCTTGGTATTTGCTACGGCAAGAGCGTAGTCGATATCGGCTCGGAAAGTGTGCAGAGGAGTACGTCCTTCCTTGAACATTTCGCTGCGGGCCATTTCCGCTCCGCCTACGCGGCCGCTGATCTGGACCTTGATACCCTCGGCACCAACACGCATAGCGTTGGCTATAGCCATCTTGATGGCGCGCCTGTAAGAAACGCGGCCTTCGATCTGGCGGGCGATGCTGTCGGAAACGAAACGGGCGTCAACCTCGGGGCGCTTGACCTCGTAGATATTGATCTGCACCTCTTTGTTGGTGACCTTCTTGAGCTCTTCCTTGAGTTTGTCAACCTCGGTGCCACCCTTTCCGATGATGAAACCGGGACGGGCTGCATAAATGGTGACAGTGATGAGCTTAAGTGTACGTTCGATCACAATCCTGCTGAGACCGGCCTTTGCAAGACGGCCACCCAGGTACTTGCGAATCTCGTAATCCTCGGCTATCTTCTCTGCGTAGTTGCCACCACACCAGTTGGAATCCCAACCGCGGGTGATACCGATTCTGTTGCTGATAGGATTAGTTTTCTGTCCCATATTATTTCTCCTCCTGAGCTTTTTTCACATCAAGAACCACGGTAACGTGATTGGAGCGCTTGCGGATGCGACCGGCACGGCCCTGAGGGCAGGGGCGGATGCGCTTGAGCGTACGTCCTTCATCTACCATAATGGTTTTTACATAAACATTACCGCCTTCAAGTTCTTTGGCCTGATCCGGATTCTTGGCTTCCCAGTTGGCGACTGCGCTGCGGAGAAGTTTCTCGAGCTTGATGCTGGCTTCCCTCTTGGAGAAGTGAAGCAGATCGATAGCACGGTTGACCTCGACTCCACGGACGGTGTCGGCCACAAGACGCATCTTGCGGGGAGAAGTAGGAACATCATTCAATTTGGCTACTGCGGTGGCCTTCTTTGCTTCCTTGAGCTTTTCGGCCATAAGTCTTTTACGTGCTCCCATAATTACTTATTATTTCCAGAGTGACCCTTGAATGTACGTGTAGGTGCGAACTCACCGAGTTTGTGCCCTACCATCTGCTCAGTAACGTAAACAGGAATGAACTTGTTTCCGTTGTGAACGGCGATAGTATGGCCGATGAAGTCCGGGGAGATCATG
>CACXHM010000013.1 GCA_902767465.1 uncultured Bacteroidia bacterium | reverse complement strand
GGCGCCGTTGTGCCGAGCTGTAATGTTTGGAGCGGAAAACGAGATTTAGCCTCGCGTCGCTCGGCTACATCCCTGTGAGGAGGTGCCAAAAAGAAAGAAGCCCGCAACTTTCAGTTGCTTTGGGTTTTCTGTTCCACATTCCTTATGTTGAGCAAGCTCCCAACGGATGTGTAACAAAAAACCCGGTGCTGACGCACCAGGCTTCTTTCCATTTTGAGCGGAAAACGGGATTCGGACCCGCGACCTCAACCTTGGCAAGGTTGCGCTCTACCAACTGAGCTATTTCCGCAATATTTCAAGGTTCCCGTCGAAACGGGACTGCAAATATAAGTCGAAATTTTTAAAGAGCAAAAATTTTTTGAACAAAATAGCCCGACACAGGAGTGCCGGGCAGGATGTTTTCGGAAAGGTAAATTAAATTTCCTCTACGACGGGGGCCTCGGGGGCATTCTTTGCTACGGAAGCAATGCCTTTCTTGAGGGTGTCTTCTGAAGCATACATCTGGCTGGCACCGATCACCTGGCCGTTAGAAGCTTTGAGGTTGAAGAAAGGTTTGCCGTTTTTCGCAACTTTGACCTCGAATTTCTTGGGGTCGGCTGCATTTTTACGTACGGACTCTACTCCGTTGAGGCAGGCTGCCTTGGTGTTGTACCCTTCGCTGGTGAGGATCACCTGGCCGTTGGAGGCCTTGAGGTTGAACTGGAATTCACCGTTCTTCCTGACAGTAATAACGAATTTTCCCATTGTTATAAATATTGATTGGTTGTTTCCGTTTTCAAAAGTAATTATAAATTTTTAGAATTACAACCTCATTTTATAATATTGAATAATGCTAAACAACTGCAAATCATTATAGAAGAACCATGTTAATACGAAGAGCCGTTATTTGCCGTACAATAGGTTTATAAATGTCCGTTCTGGAAAAACAGACAGTGTGAAAAAGATGTGTGCTAAACAATGACCATTTAAAAAATATTTTAACTTTGCAACTTTGAACCTTTTGAAAACTATATATGGTGATGAAAAAAGAATTCTTTTATGAATCGCCCGATTGTGCCATGACGCATCTCGGTATCGAGACGCTGCTTTGCCAGAGCGGGCTTGCCGATCCGTCCGTGGATCTTGGAACTAATCTGGACATTGTGTCCGGCGGAGAACTTTAATTAAGAGGAGGAAGAATTATGATCAAGAAACTTTTATCAGTCCTTGTGATTGCCGCTTCCCTGGCCGCCTGCACAAAGGAAGCACAGAATGCCTCTCAGCCGGAAGAAATCGCCGGCGGAAAGCTGATTGTGAGGGCCACCAGCCCCGTTACCCGTCTCACTTTCACGGAAAATGGCACCGGTGGATATTCCACAACGTTTACGGATAATACCGATCACCTGTGGGGATACTTCCGCAACGGTAGCAGCATGGTGAATTACACTAATACTTCAGATGCCCAAGCCAGTCGCATGTTCTTGCAGCTGGATGAGAGCACTCTCTCTGCCGACCATAAATCAGCATCCTTCAAGTCGGATTGCAAGGTGATCCCGGCAACGGCCACGAACATCTTCTTCTATCTCGACAACAATGCATCGCCGATCACCTACAACAGCACTCCCACTTTCTGTGACCTTCACAGTCAGAGCGGAAAGCTGGCGGATGCCAATTTGCTCCATGTGATTGTCGGCAACACGGATATCTCCGCAATGACAACCGATACAGACGGCAACAAAGTGGCCGATATTGCGTTCGAATATAAAACCAGCATCATAAAGGTATGCATAACCTTCCCCGCCGGAGTTACCCCTACGGCAGATGATGCAACGACTATAACAATTTCGGACAGCGATGTTTACAATAAGGTGCATATCTCTTGGGGAGAACCCGGAGCGAGCAGCACCAAGGGTGACATAAGCTTCCATCCGGAATCCGTTTCCGGACAGGTGGCCACTGCTTACATCACAGTTTGGGAAAACACCAAGTTTGACGGTGCCACTATCACTGCCGTTGCCGGTGGCAAGGCCTGCAGGGCCGACCTTACAGCCGCACAGACCATTGAAGCCGGAAAGGTTTACAGCCTTTCCAGGACCGTACAGGTCGGTGCCTATGATAAATGGACAGCGGATGCCGCATCTTCCGAGGTCTTTATCGCAGGGCTTACCGTAGATACCAATACCGCCACTTGGCTGAGCTACGATGCTTCCACGGGTGCTGTAGCATGGACCGAGAACACCACCGGAGCTCCGCGCGTTGGCACCATTACCTTTACGACAGGCGAAACAGCCAAGGTGACACAGTTTGAAGCCAAGGACTTTGCAGGGGCATGGACCATCAAAGCAGACACCCGTACGCCGGCAGCGCATGGTGCTGCCGTCAAAGCAACTTCAACGGTTGCAGGTACGGGCGGAAACCCTGTGGGATACGGTGGTACTGCATCCGGAAGGCTTGCGAACAGCTGGTACGATGATGCCTGGACTACTCCTTCATCCGGGGCCGGGAAAACAACGAACCTCAACTTGACTTATACCGGCGCTGCAAACCAGATCAGCATCAGCGGGCTTATTGACGGACTGACCATGCCTGCAAAGGTTGTTATCGATTACGATTCCAAGACAGCGACTTTCCAGCCGTATGTTGAGAATGTGACGTATCTGCAGGGTAGCGGTGCTGAGTATGAAGGGGAATATCTTGCCTTTGCAACAGAGTTGAGGAATATCGCCAATGCAACATCCGGTGGCAAAACCATTGCCCAGCCATGGCAACTTGGTTTCGGTAATGGTGGTACTTTCTACTTCCCTTGCCCTGTCACTGTTTCCGACGGCGGCTTGGTGGCCACCTTCTCCGGAACTGCAAAATGCACGACATACCCTACTTATAACGTAGTCGGTCTGCTCGTCAACAGGTATGTTGCTTCTGGTACGGCTGGAGGAAACCTCATCCGCTCTACAAAGAGCGTTTGGGCTTACTCACAGGCCACTTCTGGCGGCGCTGCCTACGCCAAGGTTTTCCAGGGAGCGATGACTTTCACCAAGCAGTAACGTCTCAAATATAAGTAAAGGGTCGGCTAAAATCGAATTTAGTCGACCCTTTACTGTTTTATGTATGTGGATTATTTGTTTCGCAACACCGTCTGCCCGCCTTCACTATCCACTTCGATGACAGAATCTTTTCGGATCTTCCCTTCCAGGATCTCCCTTGCAAGCTTGTTCACCAGTTCGCGCTGGATGAGACGCTTCACAGGCCTGGCGCCGAATACCGGATCGTAACCATTCTCCACCATGTCATCCTCGAAAGCGCGGGTATAGCTGAGACTAACGTTGTCTTCTTCAAGTTTTCGCTGGAGGATGTCCATCTGTATGTGGACTATCTTCCGGATATCATCTTTGGTGAGGGCATCGAAGACAACTATCTCGTCGATTCTGTTCAGGAATTCCGGACGCATCCTCAGGCGCAGTTCCTCCTCCTTGAGGTTGGAAGTCATGATAAGGATGGTGTTCTTGAAATCCACGGTGCGGCCCTTGTTGTCGGTAAGACGACCGTCATCAAGCACCTGCAGCAGAATGTTGAACACATCTGGATGCGCTTTTTCTATCTCGTCGAGAAGAACTACCGAGTATGGTTTGCGGCGCACGGCCTCGGTGAGTTGTCCGCCTTCATCGTATCCGACGTATCCCGGAGGCGCACCTATCAGCCGGCTCACCGTGTGGGATTCCTGATACTCGCTCATGTCGATACGTGTCATCATGGTCTCGTCGTTGAACAGGAACTCTGCGAGGGCCTTTGCAAGTTCAGTCTTGCCCACGCCGGTGGTGCCGAGGAACAGGAAGGAACCTATCGGCCGATGTTCGTTGCTGAGTCCCGCCCTGCTGCGTCGGACTGCATCCGAAACGGCAGCAATCGCTTTGTCCTGGCCCACCACGCGTTTGTGCAGTTCGCTTTCCATCCGGAGCAGCTTCTCCTTCTCGCTTTCCATCATCCGATTCACCGGGATACCGGTCCAGCGGGCCACTACTTCAGCAATGTCTTCTGGAGTAACAGCTTCATTTATAATGGGATTCTTTATTGCAGACTGCTTCGCGGACAGT
Organism: uncultured Bacteroidia bacterium; assembly: GCA_902767465.1. Classification (GTDB taxonomy): domain Bacteria; phylum Bacteroidota; class Bacteroidia; order Bacteroidales; family UBA932; genus Cryptobacteroides. Next base: position 5,175 of record CACXHM010000013.1, on the reverse strand, counting down.
TCTTCTATACGGGCGCGTGCCTGGGCTATCTTGCCATAGCGGAGTTCAGCGACCTTTCCATAGTTGCCCTGTCTCTCGGCAATCCTTGCCTCGTTTTCGTCATCCTCAATTTCCTGTCGGGCTTTCTGCAGGTCCGCCACTATCTTCTTCTCAGAATCCCAGCGCTTCATCAGCTCGTCTCTCTTCTGCTTCAGTTCCTTGAGTTCCGAATCTATTTTTTCGGCTTTCAGGGACGTGCTTTCCCGCTTCACGGCCTCCTTCTCGATTTCCAGCTGCCGAATCTTGGAATTGAGTTCGTCAATCGGTTCCGGAACCGAGTTCATTTCCAACCGCAGTTTCGAAGCTGCCTCATCAATCAGGTCGATGGCCTTGTCGGGCAGGAATCGGTTGTTGATGTACCGGTGGCTGAGGTTCACTGCGGCTATCAGTGCGTCGTCTTCGATCCGCACCTTGTGGTGGTTTTCGTATTTTTCCTTCAGTCCGCGCAGGATGGAGATGCTCTCGGCGGGTGACGGCTCGTCCACCATCACCTTCTGGAAACGCCTCTCCAGGGCTTTGTCCTGCTCGAAATACTTCTGATATTCATCCAGGGTAGTACTGCCGATGGTCCGCAACTCTCCTCGTGCCAATGCCGGCTTCAGGATATTGGAAGCATCCATTGCTCCGGAACTGCGTCCGGCCCCCACCAGAGTGTGGATTTCATCGATGAAAAGGATGATTTCGCCTTCGCTTTCAACCACTTCTTTCACCACCCCTTTCAGTCTTTCTTCGAATTCTCCCTGGTATTTTGCTCCTGCAATAAGGGCTCCCATATCAAGGGAGAAGACTTTTTTGGACTTAAGGTTTTCCGGAACCTGACCGTTCACTATCTTGGTGGCGATGCCTTCTGAGATGGCGGTTTTACCGACACCGGGTTCTCCAACCAGGATAGGGTTGTTCTTGGTGCGCCTGCTCAGTATCTGCAGCACGCGCCGGATTTCATCATCCCGTCCGATTACCGGGTCGAGTTTTCCTTTCGACGCGGCCTCGTTCAGGTCGATGGCATATTTACTTAAGAATTCATATTTGTTTTCCATAGTAACTACCTCCTATAAAAAATCGTTCCGCCGGGAAATCCCGACGGAACGATGAAGGTCAAAACCCGTTCCAGTGACAGAATGTCAGCTACTCGGCTTCAGCCTCGGTAGTAGGGGACGACATGTCGATGGGGGCGGAAGGGAACTCGGGCTGCTGGGCAGATTCTGTGTTCTCGATCTGATCTGTAACATCCACATCGCCACCGCGTCCGCTTCCGGTGAAGGATGCTATTACGGAAACAAGGAGGATGAAGACTACAAGACCCCAGGTGATCTTTTCCAGGATGTCAGCGGTCTGACGGACGCCGAAAGTCTGGTTGCCGGCTACAAAGTTGCTTGCAAGACCCTCGCCCTTGCCGTTCTGGAGAAGAACAACTCCAATGAGCAGGAGGCTCGCCAGAACGATGAGCACTGTCAGGATTGTAAAAACTGCATTCATATTCTATTTCTTTAATTTTTCGATAAGGGCTGCAAAGTAAGCACTTTTTTCCGGGAAACGCAAACTTAGACGCGAATAAATTTGCCTGGCCTGTTCAGGATAGCCCTGGTCTGCATATATTTGCGCCAAAGTCTCAGTACAGAAATCGGTGAAATCGGACTCGTTGGAGGGGATTGACTGTGCGGCCTGCGAAGAAGCGCCGGCAAGATCCTGGGACCCCTTTGCCATGGCTCCGAATACGGCATCCTCTTCCTGCTTCACCGAATCATACTGCTGAGTCGTGAAATAATCACCCCCCACCACAACTATCCTTTTCTCCTGTCCGGGATCATTGATTTCGCCTACACCTTCATCTATATACGCGCGAAGGAGTTTTTTTACTTCGCGGTCGGAAAAATCCGACTTGTGTCCCTTATGGGCAAGACGGGCGATGATCTTGCGGGAACCTATATACAATGCGGCATCGGCATAGCGCTCGTCGCTCCAGGCGCCTTCTCCAAGTTCGGACATACGGCGGCAGAGTTCTTTGCGGGCAAGGCCGAACCAGGGGTAAAGGTTTACCACCCCGTTCAGTTCGTCGAGGTTAAGGCGTGCAAGGTCTATGTAATCTCCGTTTACCATTGGGCGACCGTGGCGTTGAAGATGTCTTCTATTATCTTTTCTATGATTTCGGCGCAGAGGCTGCTTTCTACGGCATCCAGTGAATTGGTGGAATCATAGTCTGCGTATGCCGAAAAACTCTTGCCGGTGAAACTGTCTTCGGGGTGCTTGACGTTGGTGAAGTCTATTTTTACCGTAACAGTAAGCCGGTTCTGGGCTGCAACTTCATTGGCAGTGATGGCAGAAGCTGCAACATCGTATCCGGTAATCTCCCCGTAAATTTCTAGATCTCCGTCCATGTCCACCTGTTCCAGCCTTGTCATCCTGCGGAAGCGGGTGCGCAGATCTTCGGAAATCTGATTCGCCAGTGACGGGTTTACCCGCTGGGCCTTGTATTCGAAGGTGGGAAGCGAAATAGTGTGCACGTCCGGGTCGATGGAGGTGCCAGAGAACGAATAAATTCCGCACCCTCCGAGCAGCATCACCGCTGCTAATATGATCATCAGACGTTTCATTTCTTCTTGCTTGCTATTTTTCTGTAAACCGTCCGTTCAGATATTCCGAGCTCGGCAGCTGCAGCCTTTACATTTCCGCCGTGCTTCTCAAGGGCCCTTTCTATAAGGTCCCCGGTAGTTTTGCGGATGCTGAGATCTTCGCTCTGTTCCTGCCATTCGGCATCGTCTTCCCGCGACGGGCGCTGCGAAGCGTCGTACCCGGGCTGAGCGGGCAGCTGCTTTACTCCGGTTCCGCTCTCCAGCTCCTTCACGCGCTGCGACAGGGCGTCCACTTCTCCTTTCAGGTCGAGCAGGGCTTTCACAAGCACCCGCTTGTCTTCTTCATTCATGGAGCCTGAAGCAGAAGGCGAACTTATCTGCGGGAGCAGGGTGTCTTTTTCGTCCGGGATATAACGGGAGAATGCGGCTGCTCCAAGTTCCATCCTGTCGGATTCGGTAGTGGCGGGGCCGGATTCAAGGGCGGTTACCGTTTCGGCAACATTTTTCAGCTGGCGGATGTTCCCGGGCCAGCGGTAGGCTTTCAGCAGAGAGATGGCATCTATGCTGAGACTGATGGTGCGAAGGCCGTACCTGGTGGCGAAGTCGGAGGTGAACTTCCTGAACAACAGATAGATATCATCCTTGCGGTCGCGCAGCGACGGCATAACTATGCGTGCGGCGTTGAGGCGGTAGTAGAGATCTTCGCGGAACCGTCCCTGCTGCACTGCGGTGTAGAGATTGACATTGGTGGCTGCGACAATCCGCACATCTGTCTTTTCTACCTTCGAAGATCCAACCTTGATGAATTCTCCGCTTTGAAGCACTCGCAGCAGCATGGCCTGGGTCTCCTTCGGGAGCTCTCCGATTTCATCCAGGAAAAGAGTCCCCCCGTCGGCTTCCTCGAAATAACCCTTGCGTTCTCCGATGGCTCCGGTAAACGACCCCTTTTCGTGTCCGAAGAGTTCTGCATTTATGGTGCCTTCGGGAATGGCGCCGCAGTTTACGGCAAGAAACTTGCCTGTCTTGCGGCGGCTGAACTGGTGTATTATCTTGGGAATGTTTTCCTTACCCACTCCGCTCTCTCCGCTCACCAGCACCGTAAGGTCTGTCGGAGCAACGGCCACGGCGGTCTCCAAAGCGAGATTCAGTGCTGCGTCGTTGCCTATTATGTCGAACTTGTTTTTAAGTTTTTGAAGTTCTTGAGTATCCATAGATATTCGCAAAGTTAGTAAAAATAGTTTATCTTTGCATTTGACAGAAAACCAAATATCATGAAGACTAACATATTCCTTGCGGCCGCTGCCGCAGTTCTGGCCCTGGCTGGCTGTAACAAAAACTCTGCGCAACAGATGGCGGATGCCGCCTCCAAGGTGGGTGTCAGCTGTAATCCCGAAGTGCTCGCGGTGGTAAACAATGCCATTCCCGTAAGCATTACTGTCGACTGGCCCGCTGCATATTTTGCTCCGGAGTCAAAACTTGCCGTTACCCCTGTCATAGTTTATGAGGGCGGGGAGGTTGCAGGCCCTGTTTTCCGCTATCAGGGTGAGAAGGTTCGCGAGAACAATAAAGTGATTTCTGCAGGAGGAGGTTCGGTTACCGAGAGTTTCTCCATTCCTTATGTGGAAGGCATGAACAAGTGCTATCTGGAGCTTCGCAGCGTAGCTACCTATAAAGAAAAGAAGGTTGCTCTTCCAAGCCGCAAGGTGGCGGATGGCGTCATCACCACCGGAAACGGATTCTCAAACTGGGGGTACTATGATTATAAGGATGACGGCTATCAGCACGTGAAGGTTGAAACCAGTGAGGGGCAGATCCATTACGACGTAAATTCCTCTGCTGTTAAAGGCAGTGAATTGTCCGGAAAATCTTTCAAGGGCTATACCGCGGCTCTCAGCGAAATAGCCGAAAATGACCGTGCCAGGATAAAAGATGTCAAGATTATCTCCTACGCATCGCCCGAAGGAGGTGAAGAGCGCAATGCCAAGCTTTCCGACGAACGCTCCAATGCTGCAAAGAAGGCATGGGATTCCGTTTCCAAGAAACTCGACGGCGTGGCTGCCCCCGATGTGCAGAGCGTCGGCCAGGACTGGGAAGGCTTCCAGGAGGCTGTCGCCAAATCCGATATCGAAGACAAAGACCTCATCCTGCGCGTCCTCAGCATGTATAACGATCCGGAGGTCCGTGAGAGCGAGATACGCAACATGAGCCAGATCTTTACCGAACTCAAGAAAGAGGTGCTTCCCGAACTGCGGCGTTCCCGTTTCGTGACCGAGGTTGAATATCAGAATTACACAGACGAGGAACTGCAGGATTTTGCTGAGCGCAAGAAACTCTATTTTGTGGATGAACCTGCGATTCTGCGCATCGCCGCCACCTCCAAAGATCCCGAACAGAAGGAATTCTTCTACAGGGCTGCAATCGACCGCTTTGGTTCACAGGTGGGACGGTATGACCTTGCACTCGTAAACCTCGATAACGGCAAGCAGGCCGTGGCAGAGGTTTTCCTAAAACAGCTTAAAGACCAGAATGACCCCGATGTGCTTAATGCTTACGGGGTGGTGGAACT
>CACXHM010000012.1 GCA_902767465.1 uncultured Bacteroidia bacterium | reverse complement strand
CTATAAGAGTTCCGAGGTTGTAGCTCCGGATCCTTCACCCATCAGTTTCCTGTCCATGCCGGAAGGCTTTTCTGTAGTGTCGGGTGAAACTGCCAGACTGACCGCACCGGTGAAGTTCCCCGAAAAGTACGCGACTAAGGAAGCGATAGAGAAAGAGTTCGACGTGCAGTGGTATATAGACGGTGTCCTTGCAGCTTCGGGTTTCGAAGTTGACATTACCATAGAAACAATAGGCGGTTGTGCCGTGGTTCTCAAGGTTATCCGGCGTGACACCGGTGAAACATGGCTCAGCGACGGCTACACCCTCAATTCCAAAAGTTCCGTCGGATGGGGATGGATGGTGCTTTCCGACCATGGCGACGGAAACTCGTCCCTTGGTTTCGTAAATCCAAGGACCATGCGCGCGCATCTCAATCTTGAACGCCAGATCGAAGGCGGCATCGGAACAGGGCCCAAATCAATGTACTATTACTACGTGCTCGGTTCTATTCCAAATTCTTACATATCCGGGCTTCCAAAGATACTCATAAACCAGTCCGGAGGGAGCGTTACCCTTGACGGCTCTACGCTTCAGAAAGACATGTGGCTCAAGGATGAGTTCGACGGAGGGGTGGAGCCGGAGACGGACTTTACCATCACGGGATTTGCATGGAAGAAAAGTTATTATCTAATTGCTAGTTCCCAAGGCAATATCTACATGCGCTGCATGAATAGTTCCAACGCATCGATTCCATATTACGGACGCTACTCATCTATGCCGCTTAGTTTTGACGGAGGCTTCCGTGCAGACTATTTCCAGGGATTCCAGAACGTTAGTTACTGGTGCGCAGACGAAGACCTTGTCCTTTTGTACGACGGTGCATGCTCCCGTTTCCTGATAGTTACGAAAGGCGGATACGGGCAGACTTTTGAATCATACCGACCCAAGGTGGTTTACCTTTCATATTACGATGTAGATGGCAGTTTTGATCCCGCCATGCGCCGAGTGGACAACCTTGGAAGCGGTACCCGCTGCCTCGCTGCGGGGGCATATGAGAAAGTGGGCACAGACGAGAGCGGCCTGGGACTGAATTTCTACCCTTCATATGTGGCTCTGATGGACTACGATGGGGCCGGCGACTATCAATTGCTACGCTTCACCGTCGATCCAGTAACCCCTGATTCACATGTCATCACCGAAGCATCCCAGACAGCGTTTTCCGGGGCACACGAGCTTACGGATTCGAGCCTCATAAGGATGTCGGCCAATTTCGAAGTCAATCCCTTCTTTTATTTTACCGACGGTGGCAAAAACCTTTATGCATACAGCATGGATGCAGGCACACATAAATTGCTTTACTCCGCCGGAGCCGACATAGTATCGCTCTGCACCAGCCCGGTAAACAGTTCATTTTCCGCTTACGGCGGTAACCCCGCCGATGTCAACTGGCGCCTTGCAGTAGGGCTTTCGGACGGCAGCATCGATTTCCTGGATGTTTCGTCATCCACAATGGTGCATGTCTTCGAAGGACTTTCGACAGTAAAGCCCCTTGCTTCGGTTCAGGGTTTTGGCAGCATCAAGACCATAGTCTGGGCCACCAACTACGAATCGGAATATTAGGGTTATTTATCTCTTCTCCGGCCGGAGTTTGGCATATTTAAGAAGAAGGACCTTGGAGCCGTATTTGTCGAAGTCGATAACGGCTTTGAGTTCGGGTACGGTGCCGGTGATTTCCTTCACCAGGCCGGCCCCGAAGCGGTTGTGTTCAACCCTCTCTCCGACAAAGATTTCCGTCATCGGAACAGCCACGAAATTCGGGTCGATGACATCCGGTGTCGCAGTGGGTTTTACAACGCGGGTAGTTGCAGCCGGGGCTTTGGGCGCGCCGGCTTGCGGACGGGCAATGCCGGGACCGGGCACCCCTTGTGGGACACGGCCCGGCCCTTTGCCAGCCGCGGATGGGTATGAACGCGCCAGCCCAGAACGGCCGTATTCCTTATATGAGCCGAAACTGCTGCCAGATGCGCCATAGGAAGACCCGTAGCGGGAGTTTCCTGTCGAGCGTGTACTGTATCCGCCCGATGCAGCCCTTCGGAACCAGAAAGGACCGTCATCCTCATCCTCATCGTCCGCATCAAAACCTCCCGCAGGAAGCGGATTCTCTACAAATGCGGGATCTATTTCTTTTACAAACCTGCTCGGGGAATTGCTTTCGTGCTTGCCGTTTCGCATACGGGTCCCCGCAAACGAAACTGTCACAGCCTTTTTTGCGCGTGTCAGGGCGACATAAAAAAGACGCCGTTCTTCCTCGACATCCGATGGCGATGCCATCATCCCTCCGGAAGGGAAGAGGTTCTCTTCCATTCCTGCTATATACACATAAGGGAATTCCAGACCTTTCGCGGAGTGCACCGTCATCAGCGCCACCTTGTTGTTGCCGTTATCATCTTTGTCTTCGGTATCGGCATTGCTCAGCAGTGAGGTCGTTTCCAGGAAGTCCGCAAGGGTTATCCTGCCTCCAAAATCAGGATCAGGTAATTCCGTCCGACCCGCAGAAAAATGCTCCCTTGACGGAACAACCTGATCCCCCGCAGGAGCCTCTCCCCTAATATTCTGCTCCAAGGAGGATGCTGGTTGTTCCGGACTTGATACAAGTTCCATATCGGCAAGAATATCTTCCAGCCTCTCCTCCTTGAAGGCCTGCACGGAGTTGAGCAGTTCGTCCAGGTTGGAGGTTCTGGCCATGCCCTCGATGGAAGTATCCGACTTGTAGAAGGCGTAGAGTCCGGATTCATCATAGATCTGGCGTGCTACGTCAAAGGCATCGCCCGTGGCCGCAGCAACCGCAAGTTTGTTCACGGTTTCACAAAAAGCGCGTATCTTCTGCATGGCAGCGGGACGCAGGAACTCAAAATAATCTTCGCACGAAGCTGCCGCAAAAAGTGAAGACAGCCCCCTGGCACGTTTCAGTTCGTTCAGCCCGGAAATCGATGTATCCCCTATTCCACGGGACGGTTTGCCGACAGCACGCTTGAACGACTCGTCATCATTCACATTTACGCAGAGCTTTATCCAAGCCATCATATCCTTGATTTCCGCCCTGTCGAAGAACGAGTTCCCGGAATATATCATATAGGGGATATTCTTTCTCCGGAGAGCCTCCTCAAGGGCACGTGACTGGGAATTGGTCCTGTACAGGATCGCGAAATCGCTGTACTGGGCCTTCTCCTGCATCACACGCGAAATGATTCCGCTCACGATCTGCACGGCTTCCTCGGTCTCGGTATAAGACTTAAGCAGATGGATCTTCTCGCCGGACTCCCCTTCCGAATAACATTTTTTGGGAATGCGCCCTTCATTGTGCGCAATCACCGAATTGGCAGCGTCCACGATGTTGCGCGTAGACCTGTAGTTCCGCTCGAGACGAATCAGTTTAGCCTCTGGATAATCCTTCTGAAAATTAAGGATATTCTGTATCTGGGCACCACGGAAGGCATATATCGACTGGCTGTCATCACCTACGACGCACAGGCGGTGATGAGGGGAGGCAAGGCGTTTTAAAATAACATACTGAACACTATTTGTGTCTTGATATTCATCAACTAAAATATAGTCGAAACGGGAAGTGATGCTCTCGAATGCCTTCTCATCTTTCTCAAGAAGACGGTCCATATTAAGTAAAATATCATCGAAATCCATCACACCGTTCTCCTTCAATTTG
>CACXHM010000011.1 GCA_902767465.1 uncultured Bacteroidia bacterium | reverse complement strand
GGTTGTCGTACTGCATAATGTGGAAAGAATCAAAAAACAATGTAATAATTCTTTCTGGTGCGAACTATTAACGTGCCATCTTCGGAATATGGCAAATGCTTTCTCATAGCCTTCTTTCTACTTATTTTTTTAAAAGATACTTGATCTATCACATATGTGTTACGAAATCTGTCAATAAGGGCTTTGTCTTCCAGCACTATGCCGTTGATTATCAGGAGCGGATAGTCTACACATGTCCTAAGAAACAAAGAATCTTGATGGCTTAAAAACGAATCCGGGAGGAGAGCATAATGGAATTTGGGACCATCGAAAGTGGTAGATGGGTTATGACTTTTCTTTAAGCTTATTGTTGTTTGTGCAGCTCCAGATAACGAGATTAACACTATTAAATAGAAGATAATGCAGTGTTTCATTTCAAAAAATAATATAGTGCAAAGGGAAAAATCTAAGAAAACAATCAGATAGTAATGACGAACTATTTGATCCACATCAATACTATTGAACAATCCTTAATAATTCGTGAATAGTATTTATTAGTCGGAGGCATAGTCTTTTCATCAAAGAAGGTGTTTCAATTGGTGGGTAAACCTGAAAAAAGGTACGAACTTCTTTATATTTATCCCATTGCCCCAATAAATCTCTATAAATATACGCCGCATCAGAATCAAAAAGAATATACCAATCTTGGGCATTGCTTATATAATCACTTTTAGTAGTACGATTAAGGATATCTTGAGACAACTGATTAACAAACAATTCTTGCTCCTCTGTCAAAAACCTTATATCTTTCACCATATACATATCGTCCTCTTGTAGAAGTTTACAAAAAAGACTGCGATAACAGGAGAGAAACAAAGAATCCTGTGCTTCAGGAGAAACATTGGAAGGCGACAATGCGTCCTCAGGAAAGGCATAATACCTTGCATAATAACCTGACTCTCTCTTCGTAAGCAATAGCGCCTCATTACTTGAGCCAAATTCAGTCGGGGAAATTTTAAAGAAAACACATATGGTATCATCTTGCCGGAAAGAATTTTCCTGAAACACCGGTAAAATGCTACAATACAATAATTGAATGAGTATACAAAAGACAACCATTTTAAAGCTCTTATAGAATAACCATATACTTCAGCGGATTGTTCAGGCAGTAGGCGTACCGGTTGAAGTTCTGGGTGGAGGCGGGATCCTGGATGAGGGGATCCGGGCTGAGGAAACGCCCGAGGAAGGGGTCGTAGATGCGGGCATTGGCGTTTATCAGCCCGCAACCCACGAACGCTCGTCCCGTTCGAAGACTCCGCCAAGATAGTGGCGCTCCAACCCGATCGTTGGGAAGGTCGCACGGGCTTTTGCCCCGGAGGCATTGTATTCGTAGCCGACTGTCATCCTTTCACGGCACCGGGCGTTATGCATATTATTCCTTATATTTTGCTATCACCTCTTCGAATGGAGGCCACATGCTGATTGTTTTCATTGAGTCGTTGGGAGGAAACGATATTCGCCAATCTAAATCTTGAAGATCTTCAAGCGTAAAGTCATAGCGCACCAAATATGAGTCGAGATCCGATAAATGATCGTTGCTCCACCTTACGTCATTGGCGTTCAATATAAATACAAGGCAATACTGATGATATGTAAAAAGGTCTTCATAAGTGCCCCATCTAATGCGCTTAAGCGCCTGCGAATTATTGGAATTTGGGGACACATAATACCTGTCCTTATCAATAAAACTACGCCCAGTCACTATTGTATCATAGCCACTTCTTTCAAAAGCAATTAGAGGTAATGACGACCTGTTCTCCAGGAGAATTGTTCTGTGTTTGCCTTTGAATTTATATTCGCAACTTGTGCCGAATAATAGTAGTACCAATAAACAAACAGCTAATTGCAAGAATCTTTTCATATGATAATAACAATTCTTTATAAAACCATAGATTTTCTATTACCAGTATTGTTATTAGATACCCATTTGGACATTGGTTTTCTTGTTGCGAGTTTTTGTGTAGAAGGATAACTTAATACAGGATTACTTTTAAAATCCCAATATGATTCTCTTTTTAGGGTGCTGGGATCATAATACGTAAAGCCGTCATAGTGGTTGATAAAGAATCTTAATGCCCTGACATTTGCGTCTTGCTCTGTATAAAAACGATTATGTCCGTCATAGTCGTTGAAAACTGCGTCAATAAGGCTTGGAACAGCAATTCGTGGTATGTAAAATAACCCATAAAGACGACTTTGAAGGACGTGTCCAAACTCGTGCTTGAAAAGGCCATATTTTGAACACGGTGGAACGTTCCGTCATTCACTTTTCGAGCACCATCGGTGCGTTGTAGGCGGTAGTGGCAAGGAGAAAAAACCTATTTTCGATATTTCTCATTTAACTCTTCGTAAGATGGGATGGTGAGAACTCCCAACTCTTTCATTTTCTCATCAGGAGGAAAACTGTATGACCAGTCAAGGGCTTTCAGTTGTTTAACCGAAAAGATATATGTTGCAAGTATCAAGTTGGGGGAATTATTAATAGTCTTTGCCGCTGTTTTCGAAATAATACCATAATACAAATCAATATCTGCTGCTTCCGGATTCAAGAAATAAATTGCAATGGAATCCTTTATTTCTTTCTCCGGCCTCCTATTGAAATCAAAAGCATAAATATAATCTTTAGTTAAACAGGCGTATTGACTCCCTGCAGTAACCGAACTGTCAGATAAGCATTTGTCTAAAACGCAACAAATGGGATCAATATCACTGACGTTGTAGCATCGTATAGAATAGTAGTAATCTAATGGACAACCAGTAAAAAAAACAATTGAGAATAAAATAAAAAGGTTTTTTTTCATATGAATCCAATATAAAGAAGATAACTTTCTCAAAAAATATGCGGAACTAACAAAAGCGCTAAATAATATATACCTGTTATGGCATCATACCATTCCGGTGAATGGGATAGGGGGTTACGCGCTTTTAACGTCGCAGATGCTGTTTTGTCTCCAATACTTGTATAGTAATCGTTGGCAAGATTATTAGCCCATACTTCATACCACTCGTTCTTATGCTCATGTCCCAAAACACCATCCAATGCACTTCCATGAAAACTTGGAAGTCCTACTATCGGTGTGTATGCAGGACCAAGAAGTTTACTTTGTTTGACATGCCCGTATTCATGAGCAAATACTGCATCAGTTCGAGGATTTGCAGTTAAATTTTTACCGTTAATATATGAACCTAACGTCACTCCCCATCGATCGTCTTTGTCGGTTCTATTAACCAAAGTTGCTTCATGATAATAATCAACATTTGTTCGCCATAAGTTGTTTCTTATATGAGCGAGACTGTTACCTAAAACCCTCTGTTGTGATTCCCATGTGAATCTGGAAAACAGGGTCAACAGATTTGTTCCGAAACCAGCATCTTCATCTGTTTTAAATAAGCCCATATCAATCTTGAAAGCATTTGAGACGCGATGTCCATATTGGACCCATTCCGATGAGAATCCGTTCCAAGCACCTTTCCATCCGTTATTAATGCCACCTTCGATGGCTTTATAGATGCTGGCGTAGAAAGATATGGGTGCCCTAAAAGCGGCAGTTCGGATTGTTCCGATAAACTCCCCATCCTCATCAGTATACTTCAGCGGATTGTTCAGGCAGTAGGCGTACCGGTTGAAGTTCTGCGTGTAGGCAGGATCCTGGATGAGGGGGTCGGGGCTGAGGAAACGTCCGAGGAAGGGGTCGTAGATGCGGGCATTGGCGTTTATCAGGCCGCAACCCACGATGTGCTCGTGTCCGGTGTAGCCGTGGCTGCCCACAATCTTCGACCAGAACCCTCCACCGCCCCAAGGGTTGACGCAGAGGGTGTCGACGACATATCCGGTGGAGTCCGCCTGTGCGACCTTCCCCCAAGGATCATAGACATAGCGCTCCAGCAGCTCGCCGTCGGCGGTCATGACATGGGTGATGCTACCTTGCGTGTCACGTCCGATGTTGTACGGGGTCCAGGCGCCATCATTCACTTTTGTGAGCACCATGGGGGCGTCGTAGGCGGTAGTGGCAAGGAGAAAAAACCTATTTTCGATATTTCTCATTTAACTCTTCGTAAGAGGAGGTGATCGTTTTGGCATCACAACTGTCTGCACTCCACCACAGCGACGTTGGGCTCACAACAAGGCTGTCTATCCAGGCTGCAGTACTCGTTGTTGAAGCATCCTGAGCGGACAGCTGCATACCCAAAAGGGTGACGAGAACAAGAAAAATACTTGTTTTTTTCATAGCACAAAAGATTACTCCTTACAAAGGTAAGAAATAATCTTTTGATTGTCAATAAATTATGTCTACACAGAAAGGTGGTTCCGGAGCATCACTTCTTCAGCAGCTCGTCGATGTGCTCGGCGTAGTCGATGGAAGTGTCGAGGTAAAAGACCAGTTCCGGGACGATCCGAAGCTGCCTTCCCACCTTGCGGCCAAGCTCTCCGCGCAGCGTCCGGTTGGCGTCGTCCAGCATGCCCATCACCTCGGACTGTTTCTCGGAGGGGAATATGCTCGCATAGACTTTCGCAACGGAAAGGTCGGGGCTGATGCGTACTTCGGAGATGGTGACCATGGCTCCTCCCCAGGCGGCCATGCCCTTGCTGCGGATGATTTCCGCGAGGTCTTTCTGTATTTCACGGGCAACTTTCAGCTGCCTGGTGGAGGGTGCCTTGTCCATTTATTTTACCTTTATAATATAATAATCCTTCTTTCCTTTCTGGGCGAGGATGTATTTGCCGTCGATGATGTCGGCTTCGCCCACCTGGCCGCCTATGTCGGTGTACTTGTCTTTGTTCAGGCTGAAGCCGTTGCCCTGGATCATCTTGCGGGCTTCTCCCTTGGAAGGGAACACTGCAGTGTGCACCGCAAGGAAGTCCAGAATGCCGCAGGGAAGTGTTTCGCGGGAGATCTCGAAAGTGGGAACCCCGTTGAACACGTCGAGGAAGGTGCGCTCATCAAGCTTGCGGAGGTCTTCGGAAGTACTCTTTCCGAAGAGCATCTGCGATGCTGAAACAGCCTTGCTGTATTCCTCTTCGCCGTGAACCATTACCGTAACTTCTTTTGCCAGAAGCTTTTGAAGTACTCTTCTGCCGGGATCGGCGTGATGTTCTTCAATTGCGGCCTCAATGGTCTCGCGGTCGAGCATGGTGAAGATCTTGATATAGCGTTCGGCATCTTCATCGCTCACATTCAGCCAGAACTGGTAGAACTGATAGGGGCTGGTGCGTTCTGCGTCAAGCCAGATGTTCCCTTTTTCGGTTTTGCCGAACTTGCCGCCGTCAGCCTTGGTGATGAGGGGGCAGGTGAGTCCGTGGGCTTCCTTCCCGAGCACGCGGCGGATGAGTTCGGTGCCGGTGGTGATGTTTCCCCACTGGTCGGCCCCGCCGAGTTGCAGGTGCACGTCCCTGTGTTCGTAGAGATACAGGAAGTCATAGCCCTGGAGCAGCTGGTAGGTGAATTCGGTGAAGGACATGCCCTCGGAGGAGTCGCGGCTGAGGCGTTTCTTCACGGAATCCTTGCTCATCATGTAGTTGACGGTGATGAGCTTGCCGATGTCGCGTGTAAAGTTGATAAAGGTGTAGTCCTTCATCCAGTCGTAGTTGTTCACCAGTTCCGCTTTGTTGGGGGCATCCGATTCGAAATCCAGGAACTTGCCGAGCTGGGCCTTTATGCAGGCAACGTTATGGGCGAGGGTCTGCTCGTCGAGAAGATTGCGCTCCGCGCTCTTCATCGAGGGGTCGCCTATCATGCCCGTTGCGCCTCCCACAAGTGCGAACGGTTTGTTGCCACATGCCTGGAAGTGCTTGAGTATCATTATGCTCACAAGATGTCCGATGTGCAGGGAGTCTCCGGTGGGGTCGATTCCTACATAGGCCGACATCTGCCCCTTTTTCAGGGCTTCCTCGGTACCGGGGGTGATGTCGTGTATCATCCCCCGCCACTTCAGTTCTTCTACAAAGTTCTTCATTATATTAGAATGACAGAGCAATTCCTATGAAATCTTCGGCCTTGAGTGCTGCTCCGCCGATGAGGCCGCCGTCAATGTCGGGCTGGGCAAAGAGCTCCTTTGCGTTAGAAGGTTTGCAGCTGCCTCCGTAAAGGATTGTGGTGTCTTCTGCAACCTGCTTTCCGAACTTGCCTTCAAGCACCTTGCGGATGCAGGCATGGATTTCCTGTGCCTGCTCTGCGGTTGCGGTCTTGCCGGTTCCGATTGCCCAAACCGGTTCGTATGCCACCACGATGTTCTTCATGTCTTCGGCGCTGAAGTTGAACAGCACGTTTTCGGTCTGGGCCTTCACCACGTCGAAATGCTTGCCGGCTTCACGCTCATCGAGGTTTTCACCTACGCAGAGGATAACCTTCAAACCTGCTGCAAGTGCGAGTTTAACCTTCTCCACGAGTTTGGCATCGGTCTCTCCGTAGTACTGACGGCGCTCGGAGTGTCCGAGGATGGTCCACTGTGCTCCGGTAGAGCAGATCATGCCGACCGAAACTTCACCTGTATATGCACCTTTTTCCTTGTCGGCGCAGTTTTGTGCGGAGAGTTCCACACGGGTGCCATTGAGCACTTCCGCTACGGGGCAGAGGTGAGTGAACGGAGTGGCTACTATGAGGCCGACTTCAGCGGGGACTTCTTTAGATTTTTCTACTACTTCCTTTGCGAGTTGTACGCCTTCAGGAACCGTGGTGTTCATCTTCCAGTTTCCTGCAACAATTTTCTTTCTCATTGTATTTTTTGTTAGTTGTTTCTTTTTACCGGTTTTCCGATATTCCTTCACGTTGCTTCGCAACCATATACGGGTGGATGCTTCGGAATGTCCGAAAACGGGAAGACAAAGATAACAAATAATTGCGTTTAATCCAGAATTTCGACCACTGCTGCAATGCGATTGGTGCCTGACCATAGCCAAACCTTTCTGTCTTCGAGTTTCAAGACCTCGAAACTGGTGCGTTTGCTATGGATATTCTGTCTGGTGGTCCAGGTTGCAGTGCCGGAAACTTTCTGGCCGGCCTCCGAAGGTATGGCGTCGAGTTTCAGGGAGAAGAAATCGGAAACATTGTCGGTGTGGACGCGGAATTCTCTCCTTTCGCGGTTGAAGGCTTTTTGGCAGTGCAGGGAATCGTAGGCAAAAGTGACGAACCCTTTTATCTCTATCCGTACGTCGCCGTTCAGCATGAAACTGTCGGAAAGATGCTCTTGCCTGCATGCCGTGAGCATCAGGAGAGAAGCGAAGAGTATGATCAGCACTTTTTTCATCTTACCATCAGTTCTTTGACTATTATTTCCGTGCTCCCATTCGATGTGGTAACTTCTGCTTTGAGAATCCCGCTTCCAGGGATGGCCCAGAGGCCGTCTTCTCCGACCGAGACAGGACTGCCGTTGAATGTCCAGTTCACTTCTTCATTCACGGAATTATATACTTCCAACGGAATCTTCGTTCCGGGAGGAAAACTCCCGTCCGGGTTTCTCGGGACATCTGCAAGATAAATGAAACGGAAGATACCTTCGCGGTGGATACGTGTAACGAAGCTGTCAGTGGCACTATATATGGCGCCTCCGGACAGATATGCGCTGGCGGTAACGGAGTATTCGGTGCGCGGACTGAGTCCTTTTATGATATGACTGAATCTTCCGCTGCCAAGTGATTTCCCGTGGGACGATCCTACGGGAACTCCGTTGTTGGACCAGACCAGCTTTACGCTGTCAATCGGTCCAAGGTCGGGGGATATCGTCCAGATTACAATCGCGCTGCTTTGGAAAACAGTTACTGCATTGATTTTTACAGGTTCCACCACCTTAAAGGAGATGTTTCCGCCAGGCAGGTGTTTTATCTTGGTCACAGAGACCGTCCCATGGCTGAAACTGTCGGCTCCTTCCTGCGGCCAGAAAACCTTTGAGAAGTCCTCGGGGTCATCAACTGCCCGAATCAGATTGGCACAGGGATACTCAGGATTGCAGTTGACTTGGTTCTCCTTCCATCTTTCCAAAGCGCTTAAGGTCCTCTGAAAGTAGGTTGAATACCCGGCATCGTCGGAAGATCTGTCGATTTTGTACACGAGCATGCCTTCCCCTCCGATGTGCCTGTCGTAACCATCTGCAATACGGTTTTCCAGGAGGTAGAACTTTCCTTCCTCTTTGCACGGAAGCAAGCAGTAATGGCCTTGCTGGTGAATGGGTTCGAGGGTGAAGTCTCCGGTATCGTCGATTATTTCGCACCACCCGGCGCCAAGCATGTCCCGTTCAATAGCGTTCAGATTGGGCGGAGTGTTCAGGCTGTCGTTGTTCATACCCAGGTCCATCAGCGAAGTACACTGTAACCCCCGGCAGTATCCTCCGCTGCTGTCCCCATCGGTATCGTACATGTCTTTCAACCCCAGAATATGCCCGAATTCGTGTGCATAATGACCTATCCCTGTCAGGGTGCTGTCCCGGGTGGAGTATTCGGTGACCACGGCAAAGCCCGAAAGCGTTTTGCGGTCTATAGTGAATTTTCCGTCGGTAGTGATGTACTGGGGCCAGAAGCGGTTCTGGTCCTGGGCTGCAACTTCGTTCATGCCTGCGACTACGAAAATGATGTCGTTGACATTGCCGTCATCGCTATTGTCGTATATCGAAAAATCTACCTGGGAGTTAATCTGGCTGCATGCGGCGCGAGCCATTTCTTCGGCCTTTGCGTCGCGCTTGTCGAAAGTGTTTGCTCCGTAGTATGAAAAACTGTTTTCGAGAACTGCCGTCGGACCAAGATTGAAAATGAAATTCTTCCTGCCGAGAAACTGCGCGTTGTAGTAATCCGACAACCTGACCAGAAGGCTGTCGAGCCTGGATGTGGAAACAGATATGGCACAATCCTGAAAACTGACCGGGACCACAATTGCACGATGCTCCTCCTGCCCCTTTGCAAAGGGGCTTGCAGCAAAGGTAAGGGCCACTGCAAGGAATATGGGCACGGCTGGTTTCATCGCCCTAAAGATAGCAAAAAGAGCACAAAAAGCAAAGGGCCGCCAGCCTCACGGCCCTCGACCCTTAGACGTGTACTAAAACCTAAACCTGCAATATAGATGCAGATGGTTTCAGATACGTTGCATAATTATTTGATAAATATCAAATTATTTCTTTGCTTCCTCAACAGAGACTTTGCGGAACTCTTTGAGGTCCTTCATAAGGTTGAGAGCAGCCTTACGGGCACGTGCACCGGCGGCCTTGTTTCCCTTAACAACCTGAGCCTCTGCATTTGCCTGGAAGTCGGCGATTTCAGCAGCGATTTTTTCAACGAGCTTTTTCATTTTTTTGTTTTTTTTAAGGTTTATAAAATAGTACTGTTATGTGATTTTCGATAGTTTGCGGCAAGATAGTCAATTAGTTAAAGATTTGCAAAGTTTTTTTGAAAAAAATGACTTTTTAGCCCTTTTTAACATTTAAAACGTTCATAGCGCGCTCTGCACCGAGGAAAATCCAGTCTTTTATGCCCTGTATGACCCTGTTGCACAACTCTGGCATTTGCTCCGTTTCACTCGAGGAAAGTTCTCCGAGAACGTAGTCGATCTGGTCCCCTTGTGCAAAATCATGTCCTACGCCCATCCGTATTCGCGCAAAATCTGTAGTCTCCAATGTTTCCGCAATATTCTTGAGCCCGTTGTGCCCTCCATCGCTGCCTGATTTGCGCATCCGGAGCGTTCCGAAAGGAAGATTGATGTCGTCGCAGATTATGATTGTCCTGTCGATGGTGACAGGGAGTTTGCTCAGATAATACCTCACGGCATTGCCGCTGAGGTTCATATATGTGGAGGGCTTCAGCAAATAGATGCTCCTTCCCTTTATTGAAAGCACGGCAACGTCGCCATAACGACGGGTTTCAAAAAAAGTATCGGATGCGTTTACCCACGCATCCAATACCATAAAACCCATGTTGTGGCGGGTTCGGGCATACTCGTTTCCGATGTTGCCCAGTCCTGCTACAAGGTAGCTCTCGCCTGCCATGGACGGAGGAGATTATTCGGCGGCAACGGCCGAAGCGTCCACGTTGCGGGTGGTCTTCACGAAGCAGAGCACCGAATCCTTGTCTGTAAGGACTGAAACGTTGTCAATCTTGATGTCGGCGGCCTTGATTTTGCCGGCGAGGTCGAGGTTGTTGATGTCAACGGTGATATCGTCGGGAAGATTCTCCATGACTGCGCTGATGCGGAGCTTGCGGGCGACGGGAACGAATTTTCCACCTTTCTGAACACCGACGGCGTGTCCTTCGAACCTGACGGGAACGTCGATGGCGATGGGCCTCTTGTCGTCAACTGCAAGGAAATCGATGTGCAGGCAGTTGTCTTTCACAGGGTGGAACTGAAGCTCGTGGAGAATGACAGTGCAGCTGTCTTTTCCGTCGAGGGTCAGGTCAACGATGTGTGAATAGGGAGTTTCAAGCAGACCCTTGAGGTCTTTTTCATTGACGGTGAAGAGAATGTTCTCGATTCCGCGTCCGTAAAGATTGCAGGGGACGAGCCCTTCTTTGCGGAAGGCCTTGATGGTGGCCTTGTTACCAACCTGACGGGTCTGACCGTTCAGAGCAAAATGTTTCATTTCAACTTTGTTTTAAAATGTGTTACTCAATCCGGAAACCGGGTCCGGATCCCATTGCACCAAAGCCCCTTATGGGGTTTTAACAAATGCGGCCGCAAATATATGAATTTTTGGCTATTCCACCAAATTTGTCGCTTTGTTCCACGCGAGACTTTTGTAGTTTCCGCTCAGGGAAGAATTACCGGCCGAAGGCAGATACATGCTCAAGCCGCTGAATGTTCCGATGTCGAATCCCCCCGATCCCTTGAGGAAAGACGGTGTCGCCGCCTTATAGCTTATACAGGCATCAAGGGCGGCGTCAAACCTTGACTTGTCTTCGGAGGAGATGCCGGCTTTGTTCAATATGTCTTCAATATCATAGAACCAGTGGCTGTCGTAGCGGTAATACTGCTGGATGCCGCTGTCGATGCCAAGGGCGGAAAGGCTTCCGCGATATTTGGCAAATAGTTCGCTGCATAAGGCGGCGAATTCATCAAGTCGCCCAGTATTGATTACGCTGATGGTGGCGGAACGGTTGATGCCCGTCTTGTTGTTGTACATGTTGAAATATGCCTCGCAGAATTTCTCTATGGACGGAGTCCTGCTCACCAGCTCCGTGGAAGCGGTGTAGTCGAATCCATACGAAAGGACCTCGGCAGGAGATGCTGCAAGCTTGTCGGTGACGTTGCGCAGCTCATAGGCAACTTCAATGGTGCCCATCAGGCAGGCATCGAACAAAAGATAGCTCAGGTGCATGGGAATGGACTGGGCAAGAGCGGTGATGTCCATTTCCTGGGAGTATCGCTGTCCGTCCCGGACCAGCACTTCCGCACCGAAGGTTTTAACTCTCGGACCTTCCTGCGAATTTCTCCTGTACAATGGGAGAACCCTTTTGTGTCCGGTGGGTGAGTCGAACAGGACGGTCGTGGACGATCCTCCATAATATCCCTGAGGCAGCCACCCGGTTCCGTGCGAAGACATTATCATCCCGAAATCTGCAGAGGGGAAACGTTCCTTGACTACGGCAAGGGCTCCTTTCATGATATCGGGATCAAGGATACTGGAGGCGTCGGTGCTATAAACGGTGTCGCGGACCAGACCTCTTGAGGATTCCCTGTAAGCCTGCTCAACATACACTTTTGCCGGTGTGCCGAAATGACTGCCATCCGGCGAAAAATGGGTTACCAGAATCAACTTGCATGGCGAGTTCCTTTCGGGAGTTGCGCAGGAAAGCATGGTCTTCAGGTTTGCCTTTATGTCGGAAGACAGGTTGTTGAAAGCGGCGGCAAAGAAAATCATCACATTTGTGGTAACATCCTCT
>CACXHM010000010.1 GCA_902767465.1 uncultured Bacteroidia bacterium | reverse complement strand
TGCCTGCTTTGCGTTGACTTCGGCATGCTTGAACCAGCTGCGGCATCCCAGATATACTGCAATCGAGAAGATAAGGGAAATGCATGCTACGGCGAAACCAAGGTTGTATGCCGTTGAAAGATGATTAATATAGTAATTGCTGAAAGCACTGAGGTCCATGTCGGCAATGTTGGCACCCGGCATTGCGGCCTTCAGTCCTTCGAGAATGCCGGAATCGGCAAGGGTGCCGCCGAGATACTGGTGAGCCAGGGCAGGGATGTCTGCTTTGTAGATGAGGCCGGCACTTTTCAGATGACTGTTGGTGAGGGCGGTGGCAGCGGTAGGAGCGAACATTGCGCCTATGTTGATGGCCATATAGAAAAGGCTGAAAGCGGAGTCGCGCTTTGCCGAATATTTAGGATCATCGTAGAGGTTGCCTACAAGCACCTGCAGGTTGCCTTTGAAAAGGCCGGTTCCGACCGCAATCAAAAGAAGAGCTCCAATCATGAGTGAAAGGGCAAGCCCGCGGGCGGCGAAAGCATCGGTTGGGATTGCAAGGCAGAGATAACCCAGGAACATAATGCAGACCCCCGTCACTACGCATTTCCCGAAGCCTATCTTGTCGGCGAGCCAACCGCCGATCACAGGCATGAAATAGACGGCTGCGAGGAAAATTGCGTAAAACTGGCCTGCGGCTGCTGCCGAGAACCCGAATTTGGCCTGCAGGAACAGCAGGAAGATAGCAAGCATTGTGTAATAGCCGAAGCGCTCGCCGGTATTGGCGAGTGCGAGGGCAAACAATCCTTTTGGTTGGTTCTTGAACATGTCTGTTTAAGTATTTAGTTTTGCATCAAGACACAAATATAATAAAAAATGCTATCTTTGTAAAGTATGGATCAAGAGAAAAGGCCCTTCGGGGCGGCAATCATTGAAGCTTTGCTTTATTTGTTGTCCAGGCTCCCGCTGAAATTCCACCTTGCATGCGGAAGGTTTTTCGGGTGGTTTTTGTGCTATGTTGTCCAGTATCGGAAAGATGTTGTAATTACTAATATTTCCAGGAGTTTTCCGAACCTTAAATACAAGGAGGTCAGTGCTCTGGTAAAAAAAAGCTACGAGCATCTCGGAGACATTTTCGCAGAAGCCGTCTGGTTTGGAGGATGCAGGAATGCAAGAGGACGCGAGCGTCTGAACAAATCGGGCATCGTGGATATTTTGAATCCGGAGACCTTTAACGAAGTGTACGACAACAGCCGGAACATGATGGTTCTGTCGAGCCATATGGGCAATTGGGAGTTGCTTGGCGGATGGTTCAATTTCAATCATAATCCGGATGTTCCTCTCAAATCTGACTTCTCCGAAATAGGGGTGGTTTACCGAAGACTCGAAAACCGCAGTTTCGACAGGGTGATGGAAGACAACAGATGCAATTGCATCAAGGATACCGGTTTCAACGGTTATCTGGAGGCCAGTGAAGTGTTTCGCTTTGCAATTACCCACCGCAGGGAAAAGTTTGTCTATATTTTCCCCACCGACCAGTATCCGTACAAAATTGCTACAAGTCACAATGTAGGAAAGTTCCTGAATCAGGAAACTCTTGCCATGACAGGCGGTGCGGCTCTTGCATGCAAATTTGGAATGAGTGTGAGCTATCTCCGCTGGAAAAGCACCGGCCGCGGCAGCTACAGCATCGAGTTCGTGCCCCTTTTCAGCGATGCCTCGCAACTTACCCCGGGGCAGATAATGGAAAAATATTATTCCGAACTCGAAAAAGACATTGTGGCTCAGCCATGGAACTATTTGTGGACCCACAAAAGATGGAAAAAATGAAAAGAATCTTTATAGTCGTTTTGTTGGCACTATCGACTCTTTCTGCGCGTTCGCAGGGTGGTGCCGTCTCATATTCGCTCCCGCGTACCGTGCTGGTATTCAATGTGGAAGCTGGCAAGGAAACCTTTTATGCAGGGCCCTATGCACGCTATGCTCAAAAATATCTCGGCATCAGCGCTGAAACCAGTGACAGGGTCAGTTATACAATTACGTCGGTAAGTATGGTGCCTGCCGTCGAGGCAGACCAGAGCATTCGCTATTCCTATGTGATGAATCCACAGAGCCAGCCGGTATATCTTCAGCTTACAAGCCAGGGACTCGTGTCCGGTCCTGCGGGTGCATACAGTGCGGAAAAAGGATGGAAGTATCCGGTAGGCGGCGGTGCAGGCTTTTCCGACAAGGGGATTCCTGCCAATCTTGCCGAGAAGACGAGTACGCTCTACGAGGTCGGCGGCAACACGGTGCGGCAAAACATCATAGTGGCCAAAACGACCGAAGACAAGGCAAAGGAGGTTGCCGACAAGATTTTCGAAATCAGGGAAAACAAATACAAGATCCTGGTGGGGGATACAGACGCCACGTATAGCGGAGAAGCCATGAAGGCCACCATTGATGCGCTCAATAAACTCGAGCAGGATTATATGACCCTGTTCACGGGATACAGCGAGTACGGATCCCAGAGCGCTTCCTTCGAGGTGATTCCTTCCGAGGGCGAAGAACAGGCGTATGTGGCATTCCGTATATCTGACGAAGACGGGCTGGTCGCCGCCGACAATGTTTCGGGCAGACCCTATTTTGTCCGCCTTGAGGTCGAAGAGGTGGCGGAAGTAAAGGATCCGGATACCAAATCCAAACCGGTTCAATTTGTTAAATACCGTATCCCGGCAATTTGCGGAGTGCGTCTTACTGACGGAGTGTCAACCATTCTCCAGACAAGGGTGCCGGTATATCAACTTGGCATAATAGCTTCATATCCAGTATATAAAACCAAATAGTTATAACATGGCTGAAATTCAGAATCTGAAACCTTCGGCGGTCTGGAATAATTTTTATCAACTCACCAGACAGCCGCGTCCTTCCAAGCACGAAGAAAAGGTGCGTGCCTTCCTGCTCAAATGGGGGAAGGAACATGGAGTGGATACTTTTGCCGATGCAACCGGCAATGTGATAATGAAGGTCCCGGCGACCCCTGGCTACGAAAACCGCAAGACTGTTATCCTCCAGGGACACATGGACATGGTTCCGCAGAAGAACAATGACGTTGATCATGATTTCCTGACCGATCCTATCGAAACCTGGATCGACGGGGAGTGGGTAAAGGCTAAGGGAACCACCCTGGGTGCCGATGACGGAATGGGCGTTGCAATGGCGATGGCCGTGGCCGAAGACAAGACACTGAAGCACGGTCCGATAGAGATCCTTATCACCTATGATGAAGAAACCGGTATGACAGGAGCCAACCATCTGGAAACGGGTGTGCTCAAAGGACAGATACTCATCAATCTTGATTCGGAGACGGAGGGTGAACTTTATGTCGGCTGTGCAGGCGGTATGGATACCGAAGGAAGCGGCCGCTATACCAAGCTTCGCCGCCCAAAGGGATATCAGGCATATTCTCTCCAGGTAAAGGGCTGTCAGGGAGGACATTCCGGGATGGATATCATCCTCTGCCGTGCGAATGCAAACCGTATTGCCGCAAGGCTGCTTTCCTCTATCCTTGAGAAGACGGATACCAAGCTTGTGGAGTTCGTTGGCGGAAACATGCGCAACGCCATTCCACGGGAGGCAGACGTGCTCCTATATGTGAAGGATCCCTCCAAGGTGGCCAAGGTGGTGCGCAAGGTCGGCCGTGAAATTTTCGATGAGTTCCGCCACACCGACCCCGACATGAAAATATTGTTCGTGCCCGCGGACGTGCGCAAGGCGTACGTGAAGGAAGATGAGGCCAGAAAGCTGGTTGCAGCTGTGCTGGCATGCCCGGACGGAGTAGAGCGTATGTCGCAGACCATGCCGGGAACCGTAGAAACATCCAACAACCTGGCTATCGTGAAGATAGCGGACGGAAAGGTTGCTATCGTGACCCTCATGCGCAGCTTTATCGACAGTGCAAAGTATGCCCTTTCACAAAAGATTGCCGCCGTGCTCGGACTTGCAGGTATCAAGACCCGCTTCGTCGGTGCATATTCCGGCTGGGCTCCCGATGACAAGAGTGAGATCCTTCAGGTGATGAAGAAGTCTTATAAGAAACTTTATGGAAAAGAACCGGAGGTAATGGCCATCCATGCCGGACTTGAGTGCGGCATTATCGGAGGCATTTATCCCGGGCTTGACATGATTTCCTGCGGCCCGACTCTTAAAAGTCCTCATTCTCCCGACGAACGCTGTTATATTCCATCGGTCCAGAAATCCTGGGATTTTCTTGTTGAAGTCCTTAGTTCAATACCAGAGAACGTTTAAAACGGAATTGTTAGTTTAGTGTTGATAACTCTTTTTCGGGATGCACCTCAAAGTGCATCCTCTTTTATTAACTTTGTTAGCAGAAACGACGTGGAAAACTCTTTCGGATTGCGTTAAGCAGTCCGGAATTTTTTGCCCCTCATGTATTGGACACTAGAGATTTAAAACCTTATAACCTATTGATATTATGGACGTTAGGAAAACAAACGGAACATTTGAAGAATTCGATCTTGAAAAACTCAAGAAGGGAATCCGTCAAACCTATAAGGCTACGGGGCAGCGCTGTCCCGAAGAAGTGGTCGTTTCCATTACGGATAATCTTTATATTTACGACAAGATGACCAGCCAGGAGATCCGCCGCCAGGTGGTGGACTCTCTCATGTCCATAAACAAGAAGGCTGCCCTGGAGTATATCCAGAAATTTGACGACGGCAAGGATCTCCGCAAAAAGCGCGATTTCATCAAGGACTATATCAAGGCCTCCAATGCTGCAACCGGATCCAAGTTCGACGCCAACGCCAATGTGACGCGCAAGAACATCGTCACCCTTGGTCAGGAACTCTACAAGGAGAACAACATCAAGCAGAACCGCTATATCATGCAGGACAAGATCAAGAACCTGTATGGTCATGCGCTTGCAGAGCAGTATATCAAAGATCTTGAGTCCCACGTTCTCTACAAGCATGACGAGAGCGGTACTCCCGGATATCCTTACTGCGTGGCCATTACCATGTATCCGTTCCTTGTAAGCGGCCTTCGCGAGCTGGGCGGTGTTTCAGTGGCTCCTACCGACCTCAAGAGCTTCTGCGGAGAGTTTATCAATCTGGTGTATTCCATCTCTTCCCAGTTCATGGGAGCGGTGGCCACCCCTGAATTTCTTATCTATCTCGACTACTTCATCCGCAAGGACTACGGCGACGATTACCTTACCCGTCTCGATGAAGTCGTTGAAAACAATGCCAAGAAGCGTACCCTTACCAAGGTGATAGACAATTGCTTCCAGCAGGTGGTGCACTCCATGAACATGCCCGCCGGAAACAGGGGCTATCAGACCGTGTTCTGGAACATAGGCTATTTTGACAAGCCCTATTTCGAGGGCGTCTTCGGCGATTTCCGTTTCCCTGACGGAACCCCTGCCAAGTGGGAGACTTTGAACTGGCTTCAAAAGCATTTTATGAACTGGTTCAATGAGGAACGCAACAAGTATATCCTCACTTTCCCCGTGGAAACCATGGCGCTGCTCACCGACGGCGGCGATGATTTCGCCGATAAGGAATACGCCGATTTTACAGCTGAAATGTGGAGCAAGGGACACAGTTTCTTCTGCTACCTTTCCAACAGTCCAGACAGTCTTTCCAGCTGCTGCCGTCTCCGCAATTCCCTGAAGGATCTCGACAATCAGGACGAAGAGCACAATCACACCACCCATCAGTATTCCATGGGCACCGCATCGGTATCCACCGGATCCAAGTCCGTAATGACCATCAACCTGAACCGTCTTATCCAGGACGCCGCCCGTGCATACTTCAAAGAGGAGAAAGGTATAGATCTTGAACCCGGAAAACCCCTTGAAAAAGGCAGTTACGACAAAGACGCACTTTATAAGAGAATCAGCGAAGCTATCACCGTCGAAACAGAGCGGGTGCATAAGTATCAGATTGCTTTCAACGAAATCATCAAGGATTTCCTCAAAGCAGACATGCTCGATGTTTACAAAGCCGGATTCATCGATATGAAGCGTCAGTACCTTACCGTCGGTGTGAACGGTCTCACCGATGCTGCTGAGTTCCTCGGACTTGAGATATCTCCGAACGATGAGTATAAGGAGTTTGTGAACAACCTCCTGGAGACCATCAACGTGTCCAACCGTAAGGACCGCACCAAGGAAGCCATGTTCAATACCGAGTTCGTACCAGGTGAGAACCTTTCCGGAAAGAATTACAACTGGGATCGTAAGGACGGTTACTTTGTCTCACCCAAGCATAACATGTACTCTTCCTATTTCTATAATCCGGAAGATGACAGCCTGAGCATGATCGACAAGTTCAAACTCCATGGCGAAGAGTATGTGAAGTATCTCGACGGAGGAAGCGCACTGCACATGAATATTGCTGAGCATCTTTCCAAGGAGCAGTACAGGCAGTTGCTCAATACCGCGGCTCACTACGGCACCAACTACTTTACCTTCAACTGCCGCAATACCGTATGCAACGACTGCGGATACATCAGCAAGGACACCCTTACGGTGTGCCCCAAGTGCGGCAGCAAGAATCTGGATTATCTGACTCGCGTCATCGGTTACCTGAAGAGGATTTCTTCTTTCAGTGAGATGCGTCAGGAGGAGGCTTATCACCGTTTTTACGCTGAAAAACAGCTTTTACTGCGGAGAAGGCAAAAGGCCCGCAGCTCACTGAAAAAAGGTGTCGCTGCGGGCATTGACTTCTCCGCTGAAACAATATGATCAAGTACGTACCCAAAATGACATCCGTAGTCCTGGAGGAGATTCCGGACCGGGTTTCGCTGGCAGTTGACATCAGCAACTGCCGGGGAAACTGTGTAGGGTGTCACTCGCCGTTTCTAAAACTGGATATAGGCGAGGAACTGACAACGGGCATTATAGATGCTCTGATTGCCGATAATTTCGGTGTGAATTGTTTTCTGTTCCTTGGAGAAGGGCGCGATCCCGAAGCGCTGCTTGCATTGGCCAGGCATATTCGGGGCGCGCATCCTGCCATGGAAATAGCATTGTATTCCGGACGTGAGGAGGTGGAACCTGCCATTTGGGACGCATTTGACTACGTGAAGGTCGGCCCTTACCGTCCGGAATGCGGTCCGCTTAATGAACGTACGACCAATCAGCGGCTCTACAGGGTTCATCA
Organism: uncultured Bacteroidia bacterium; assembly: GCA_902767465.1. Lineage (GTDB taxonomy): Bacteria > Bacteroidota > Bacteroidia > Bacteroidales > UBA932 > Cryptobacteroides. The sequence goes on along the minus strand of CACXHM010000010.1, from coordinate 2,993 downwards.
TGAGGAGTCCGGAATGCCGGGGACCGTGACATCCTCTCCGCGCCGGGCAAAGGGCCGGTTCGCGCCCCATAAAGGGAACCCGATACCGGCATTGCCCGTCCGAAGGCTTGCCCCCGGCATTCCGGTGGGCGCCGAGGACATTACATTCCGATTCTGGCGCAAGGGGATCGACCCGAACAGATAGTCGACGGACACCACACAGGGCCGTCCGCGTCAGGCATAGGGCCGTGCCATGTCCCACGGAAGTGTCCCGATCGCGGCATTGCCCGTCCGAGATCCCGTGTCCTGCATTCCGTCGCACTTCGGATACGGGGGCATTTTTCTGCAGGTGTACAAGGTCTGACGATAGGGTGGTGACCTTGTACGTAAATCGCCATTTCAACCCCATAAACCGTACAAGGTCCCGACCCTCCAATGAGACCTTGTTCGCTGTAGCATCTTCCCGTTTCTCCATCGCGGCCTTTTACGCTGTAGCATCTTCCCGCCGTATTAAGTCGGATCATCATGAAGTCATTTTTTCTCTTTTCCAGGCGGGGCGGCGTTCATGTTCAGCAACATACGTATATAGTCCCTGTCCATGCCGAACACTCTGGCCAGTTGAGGAACTGTTGTTCTAAAGGTTTTGAAAACATATGGCAAAAGCCGGCTCTTTTTGGATAGGGGGAGATCCCTGATGCCGGTGTCGAACCACCTGGTTGATAAGTCATTTACTTCTTTCAGGAAATCTGCGTCAGGTTTAAACATCCTTGGCGAGGAAACAAGTTTTTGAGTCATCTCCGCCTGGTTGACGCCACCTACACACTTGTAAAAAAACGCCTCGTCATTTGCGAATGCCCGTTCCAGGTAATCTGTGTCGCAGAAACTGGAGGGGATCAATTCGTTGTTCGAGTTGATCTTCCATTTGACTCTGCCCAGATCGTCCCCTGTATGAAAAATACTGCGCCATTCCCGCCTGGACAGATCAGCTACCGGAAAGGCGTTCTGCTCCCTGGCATTTGCCCCTATACGGAAAAATGCCCGGAAACCTGTCCATTTGTAATCTGCAATGTTCTGCGCACCGTTGTCGTATGCGTTGCGCGGTATATATGCAAGTGCGTTTCTCAGGTACCAGTCAGTGTCGAGGGTCTGGACACAGATGTCGGTTTTGCGAAGGGCCGAGATTTCTCCATATTTATTGCGGAAGATCATGGAATAGGTGCGTTTCACCTCTTCGCCAAAAGCATGTGCATCGGCATATTTTTCGGCGAGAACAGCAACGTGCGCATGATTGGAAACCACGGCATATATTATTATGATTACATTCTTGCGCCTTGCACTTATTGCCAGAACCTTTACCAGACGGTCGCAGTCATCATCGTCCCGGCAGATTATGTTCCTTTCCAGCCCTTCAAGACTGATATGGAAGGGAAATACCCTGCAGGTTCTTCCGTCGGGCATTTCCCTGATCACAGCTTTTACGAAACCCATCAGTTCAGGTTTGTTGGAAATGCTCCCATACGAAACATGGATGTATCTCCGAATGAAATCGGGCGCTGTTTTACACCGCGATAACTCCCATACTGCTTTTTCAGGGACGTGTAATGCTTTTCCGTACGCGGAATATAATCTAACATCATCATCGACCAAAACTCTTCCGCCTGGGAATAGGGCTCAGCACAAGCGGATATTTCCGCGATGCTTAGCAAGCGTATTATCTTGCTCAGACTCGTATTCTTCTCTCCCCAAATTTTTTGTATCAATGCGGATGTCGCGTTTTTTAAGAAGGAATCAAAATGTTTCGGGTCCTTCAGATTCAATCTTTTTCCAATCGTTTTTTCATCACAGCACTTGATTGCAAGTGTGTTGTCATCGTTCAGGATGACTTCCAATAATTGTTTCATAATCTAAGTTGTTAGTTGCACTGCAGCCCTTTTTCCGGACTGCTATGCAGGGTTAATAAAGAATAATTATAGCTGATTTGCACGTTTGCCGGAGTGGAGGGCTTCAGATGCCCGGCCAGAGTGGCCTGCAGAGGTTGCAATGCATTATTGCCGGTCTCGGTGCAAGTATTTCGCCGACAAGATAAGAAGATAATGCCCAAAAACCAAGAAAAATGTACAAGGTCTAACCGGAGGGAGGGGACCTTGTACGCAAATCGCCATTTGAACCCCATAAACCGTACAAGGTCCCGACTCTCCAATGAGACCTTGTACACCGGGTGCACCTCACATCCCTTTAGGTGCGACCTTGAACACCAGGGCATCTTTCTGCCACTCAAGCGCGACCTCGTACGCCTAGGTTTCAGGACAGCGGGCGGATCTTCGGGGTGTGTATTTTACGAAATGAAATGTGGATTGTACGTAACGTAATCGGGAGAACTTGGAATAATCATAACTTTGCGTAAACCAACAATAGCAGTATCGTTATGAAAAATTTTTTCAGAATTCTCGCTATCGCTCTTGCATTCTCAGTTGCTTTTTCCTCATGCAGTAAGGAACAGGACGATGAAATCACCAACACTATCACCTTACGTGGTTCTACGCTGACAATCAACATGGCATTGTATGCCAAGTACGAAGATTATTACAATTTTGATCTTGATGCCGGAGGAGACAACGGTATTCATGGATACGGCGGATTCGAGGCATCGATGGTCGGCAAGACCACGGATCTCAAGGGCCCCTTCTTCTTGTCTTTCAATCCTATGAGCGGTCCTTCGATCGATCCTGTGATAAAGAGCGGAACCGTCAAGATTACAGAGGTCGAAAAGGGACTCCATGTAGTTGTCGATGCTGTTGAGGAAGGCGGAGACATATTCAAAATAAATGTCCTTGCGGAAGACGAAACTCAAAAAGTGTGGGATTGACGCTGATACTTGCAAATAACCACAAAAATTCCTATATTTGCAGCCCTTTTGGAATGTTCCATAAGGGCTTTATTTATAACTAATTATTAATCAAAATGTTAAAACAGTACGAAACCGTTTTCATTGCAACTCCCGTTTTGTCTGACGC
>CACXHM010000009.1 GCA_902767465.1 uncultured Bacteroidia bacterium | reverse complement strand
CGTGTACGTGAACTTCGCGATGAAGGGATGGGAACCCGGACAGGAACTGCGCCATGCTGTATACGAGATCGTGGCCAGGCCGTCCGCGACAGCGAAAAAGACCCTCGGAGAATACATCTCCGAAGATCCCCGGCGCGCTGGCGTCAATAACGCTCCTTATGAATTCGAACCGGTCAGGTACTCAAAGGCGCCTGCGGGATACCGCGAGGCCTATATCAGCCACTATGGCCGGCATGGCGCGCGCACGGGTGAGCACAGGGCAGACTACAACAATGTGGTGTTCACCCTTGAAAAGGCAAAGGCTTGCGGGATTCTTTCTGCTGACGGGGAGAAAGTCCTGCAGGATGCCATCCGTGTGGTAGATGCCCACAAGGCATCCAACCTTATGCTCACCGACCTTGGCAAGACCGAGCAGGAACAGATTTCTGCCCGTTTCTGGAAAACCCATAAGACCTTCCTCAGGGGATCATCCAAAAAGGTGAGGGCGGTTTCCAGCACTGCTCCGAGGGCCCTTCTCAGCATGGGCGCTTTCAATTCAACCCTGCAGGGCAAATGCCCCTCTCTGGAAATCTCCACGGAGTGCGGATATTACCCGCAGAAGTATATGGACAACAACTGCAATCCGGAGCGGAAGGACTATTTCCATGCCTTCAGGGATTCGCTTGCAGCTCTGCCTCTGGCTTGTGTAGATGAATTCTGCGCACGTATCTTTACGGATCCGGTGAAGGGCGCGGAACTCTCCGGAGACCCTCAGAAGCTCCTCTACAGCCTTTATTTCACTGCAAGGGTGGCCCCGGCACTTGGGCTGGACGACTGCGACCTCTACTCTTTCATTCCGGAAGAGGCGCTTGAGCAGTATGCCCTCTCGCAGTACAGCTACTTCTATCTCTCTCATGGGAACTCCGTCGAATACGGACAGGAACGCATGGCGCTGAATGCTCCGCTGCTTTCGGACATCTTCCAGAAAGCGGACGCGGTCTTATCGGGAGAAGATAATACTGCGGTTGACCTTCGTTTCGGACATGACAACAGCCTTCGTGCTCTGGTGTCCTGTCTGGGAATCGAAGGGATAGGGGAGCGTTTCGCAATGGCGGAACTTCCGGGCACGATGACATCCGCCCAGGCAATACCTTTCTCGGCAAATCTGCAGATGGAATTCTATACTTCCGGTAAAGACCGTCCGGTGCTTGTGAAGTTCCTCTGGAACGAAAAAGAAGTGCACCTTTGCGGACTCGAACCTGTGAGCGGAGGTGTCTATTATGATTGGGAAGCGGTGAAGGCCGAAGCCTGGAAGCGGGTTGGGGGACAGTTCCTCGGCGCACTTCAGGGGAAGGCGATCAGTCCCCGCAGCGGCAACCATGAAGGCTACCAGGGATTCGATATCTGGGGAGACTATGCCCTCAGTGCCCAGAACCGGGGTACTGCCTGCGTGTACCGACTGCAAAAGGATTCCTTCGCAAAACTCGGCGAATTCAAGTTTTACAGTTGGGACGACCACAATCACAGCAATGTTCTGAGTTTTCTTCCAACCTTCTACGATAAGGATGACCCCCTTCCTCTGGTTGCCGTATCAAGGGCCCAGAGGGGCACCCTGAACGGATTGAAAGATGAGATAAGGGTGGAAAGGATACTCCCGGGCTTTCAGGGATCCAGGCAAGTGCGGATCATTAACTATGAAGACACCGCCCACGACTTCGGATATGCCCTGCAATGGGTGGTTGACCGCGAGAACGGTTTCCTGTACGGCTATGGCAATACCATAGACAACACCAACCCCTCCAACCGCCACCGTATCATCAAGTTCGCCCTTCCCGACGTGCTTGCTGAAGGTCCTCACATGATTACCCTGCACCGCGGGGAAGCCCTGGAAAACTATCTTATTGAAGATACGTACCACGAGCCTTTCATGCCTATAGGTCAGGGACTTTTCATAAAGGACGGAAAACTCTACATGCCTACCGGGTTCGGCAGGAAAACTGCCCCGTCCATCCTGTATGTCTGGGATCTGGCAACGCGCAGCATGAAGACCCTGGACCTCACGCAAAGCACTTTCGGGGAACTGGAAGACTGCTCCTGGCACGACGGAGCCCTGGTCATTCAGGCCCAGAGCGGACTTTGGAAAGTGGATGTTAAATGAGACTGAAAGCATTTTGCCCTGCCCTGGCGGCACTTGCCGCAACACTCTTTCTGGCAATATCCTGCCGGACAGATGAGGTTTCGCGACTGAATGCTCAGGCTGAAAAAGAATACCTGAAACCCATCCGTCCCTCTTCGGAAGGCCGGAATCCGGGCTGGAACGGCTTTTCTACCAAGTTTATCTATGCACCGGCATTCGATGTGCCTGCAGTGGAAGGGGCTTCGCTCTACCGGTTCACCGTGAAGCAGAAGGAAGGGCAGGGCTGCTGGAGTTTTACCGCTCCCAGGCCGGACGCCGATCTTTCCGCTGTCTGGAATTCCATTCCTCCGTCGGAGGTGGTACTTACAATTGAGTCCCTTGATGCGTCCGGAAATCCGTCCGGAATCCTGCTGGAAAGGGAGTTTCTGCGGGATTTTCCGTTCCACGGGCCCTACAACGGAGCGGTACGTCCGTATCGCGAAGCCGCCATCATGGCTGCGCTGTATGTGCATTACATGCCTGCGGTACAGCACTGGAAGGAATGTGCGGAACCGGATATGTCCTATTCCCACAACACCTATCCCAACAAAATCATCGGCGGCACAATCCGGATGGAGTGCAAGGTCGCCGAACTGGTTCCGGCGCTGAAGGAGGAGGCGCTCGCGATTGCGCGTAACGCCGCCGCTTTCCTCATCGCGCAGAGCCGGCCGGAAGGGGATTACCTTGAGTTCTTTCCTCCTACATACTATGGCAATCAGGTGTCTTCCGGAAGGGCCTCCAATGTCGGCAAAATGATGACTATGGATGCTACCTTTGCGGGGCATGCTTTCCTTGATCTTTTCGACGCGACTTCCGACAGCCTTTATTTCAACCGTGCCCTCCGGATAGCCGCCACTTACCGAAAAATCCAGCGTCCCGACGGGTCGTATCCCATTAAAGTGGACTTTGCGACCGGAGCACCGGTAAACGGAGTGGGGGCCATGCTCCATCCGCTCCTGGGCTATTTCCGCCGGCTGGAAAAGGATTATGGCATAACGGAGTTTACCCCCGTGCGCGAAAAGGCGGAGCGCTGGATGAAAGAGACCGCCTTGGCATCCTTCGACATGACCAGCCAGTTCGAAGATACCGACGTGACCGGACTTCGTCCTTACGAGAACCTGACCAACTGCACGGCGGCGCCCTATGCCTCGTACCTTCTGACCGGCAATCCGGACAAGGAGGATATCCGTAACGCCCGCGAACTCATAGCCATGAGCGAGGATCAGTTCGTCCATT
>CACXHM010000008.1 GCA_902767465.1 uncultured Bacteroidia bacterium | reverse complement strand
AGCTGTGCAAGAATCTGTGGTGGTGCTGGAACGATAGTGCGAAGGCCCTTTTCAAATATGTCGATCCGGATATATGGCACCGGTCGGGACACAATCCCATGGTCATCCTCGACAGAGTGTCGCTGAAGCGATACAAACAGCTCAGCAAGGACACTGTGTTCCTGGATAGGCTTCATGCCGTAATGGACGAGTTCAATTGTTATATGGCGCAAAAAGAGCGTCGCGGCAATCCGTCCATGGCATACTTCTGCATGGAATACGGTCTCGACAGTTCTCTGCAGATCTATTCCGGAGGCCTCGGCATCCTTGCGGGCGACTACCTCAAGGAAAGCAGCGACATGAACGTGAATCTCGTTGCCGTGGGCCTGCTCTACCGTTACGGCTATTTTACCCAGAAAATAACTCCTCAGGGCAATCAGGTGGCGGAATACAATGCACAGGATTTCCTCAAAATACCGGTTGAGCCTGTTACCGATGCAGACGGCAGATGGATTACGGTTGGATGCCAGCTTCCCGGGAGGGAATTGCGCGCACGTATTTGGAAAGTTGCCGTAGGCCGCACGGATCTCTATCTTCTCGACACCGATTTCGAAGACAATCTTCCCGAAGACCGCCAGGTGACATATCAGCTCTATGGCGGAGACTGGGAAAACCGTCTCAAACAGGAGATACTGCTTGGAATAGGAGGCATCAGGGCTTTGCGCGCCATCGGACTCCATCCTGCCATTTACCATTCCAACGAGGGGCATGCCGCCTTCATCGGGCTGGAACGCTTGCGCGAGTACATGTACGAACAGAAGATGGATTACAGCGAAGCCATGGAACTGGTGCGCGCGAGCGGCCTCTTCACCACCCATACACCTGTTCCCGCCGGGCACGATGCGTTCGACGAAGATATGATGTACCGCTATTTCGGGCACTATCCTTCCCGTTTCGGCATCAGCTGGGAAACTTTGCTTGGCCTTGGAAAAGTAAACGTGGAAGACAAGGGAGAACGTTTCAGCATGAGCGTGCTTGCTGCAAACTGCTCCCAGAACGTGAACGGAGTTTCCATGCTTCACGGCAAGGTGAGCCAGGGTATTTTTGCAAGGATGTACAAGGGATACCTGCCCGAAGAACTCCACATCAGTTATGTTACAAACGGAGTTCATTACGATACATGGGCGGCAAAGGAGTGGAAGGCCCTGCATTCGAGGGTCTTCGGTCCCGAATTCCATACCCATCACTACGACAAACGTTGCTTTGGCGGCATCTACAATGTGAGCGACGAAGAAATCTGGAATACCCGCAAGGTTTTGAAGAAGGAACTGATCCGCATTATCAACGACAGACTTTCAGATCCTGAGCGCAGCAGCCATTACTCTCCCACCGAGGTGGTGGCAATCAAGGAAAATCTTCGCGAAGATGTGCTCACCATAGGATTTGCAAGGCGTTTTGCTACATACAAACGCGCCATGCTCCTGTTTTCCGACCTTGACAGGCTCGACGCCCTGGTGAATGACCCGGAGCATCCCGTGCAGTTTGTCTTCGCCGGCAAGGCCCATCCGGCCGACGGTGGCGGACAGGACCTCATCCGTCAGATTATCAACATTTCCAAGCAGGAACGTTTCCTGGGCAAGATAGTGTTTGTGCCCGGATATGACATCTCACTTGCCAAGAGGCTTGTGCAGGGTGTGGACGTATGGCTGAACAATCCCACGCGTCCCCTCGAAGCCTCCGGAACGTCCGGAGAGAAGGCTGCCATGAACGGCGTGATGCATTTCTCAGTTCTGGACGGATGGTGGGTGGAAGGCTACAAGGAAGGATGCGGCTGGGCTCTTCCGCTCGAAAAGACCTACGAAGACGACAACTATCAGAATGAACTGGATGCCGCCACCATTTATACCATTATAGAGAATGAAATTGCTCCGGCATATTATAGAAAGGATACGCGCACTGGCATTTCCGCGGAGTGGATTGGTTATATCCGCAACACGATAGCGCAGGTTGCCAGCAACTTTACCACCAACCGCATGATGGAAGACTACTGCGTGCAGTACTACCAGCCCCAGTACGACCGCTTCAATCTTCTTGCGGCCGACGGCTGCGCAAAGGCCCGCGAAATCGCGGCATGGAAAAAACGCGTTGAAGAGGCGTGGCCCTCGATCAACATCAAGTCATACACTGCTCCAAACGCTTCCTATGTGCTTTCGCAGAACAATCCCCTCGTAAGCGAGGTGGTTGCCGACCTTGCCGGTCTCAGCCCCGAAGATGTGGGTGTGGAAATGATATTTGCCGTTGCCGACAAAAAGAATGAACTGCATATACAGGAGACATTCGAGTATGAACTAGCCGATTTCAGCAACGGTGTGGCCACATATCGCAGTTCAGTGATCCCCGAACGCACCGGAATGTATCAGATTGGTGTACGAATCTATGCCAAGAATGCACTCCTGCCTCACAGGATGGATTTCCCTCTGGTGAAATGGCTGTAATTGCAACGGGCTTTTTCGACGGTGTGCATACCGGACACCGCCTTGTGATAGAGACCCTCGTCGAAACTGCCCGGCGGAGGGCGGAGGAGAGTATTGTTCTCACTTTCTGGCCTCATCCGCGCATAGTGCTTCAGGATGATGCCATCGACCTGCGATTGCTCAATACTCTCGACGAGAAGGTTGCGCTGCTGAAAAGCCTTGGTGTGGACAAGGTTGAAATCATTCGTTTCGACAAGGAATTCAGCGCAATGCTTACCGAAGAATATCTTCGTGAAGTGGTTGTCGGGAAGT
>CACXHM010000007.1 GCA_902767465.1 uncultured Bacteroidia bacterium | reverse complement strand
TGTCTGCAGATCCTGGGCAGTTTCTTGGTAGTTCCCTGGACGGTACCGATCTTGTCGTAATAAAACTTGGCGAGAATGTCAGTAAGGCCTCATTATTGGCTTCAGGGTTTGCAAACCTGATAAAAACATGCAGGGAAAAGACAGATAGTATTGTAATAGTCGGCAATTTCTATCAAGACAATGAGGGTGTCTCAAAGGATGAAGTTATGCGCAGCATTGCGGCTCAGAACTCACTTCCTTTCTGTTCCATTTCAAAGGTGATAATGACTTCCGGTATTTTCCCGAAGTCCACTGACGAGTACGAGGCCATCAATGGAGATACATACAGCCTGCCATCAAAGCTATGTATTTATCCCAACGACAAGGCAATGCGTCTTATTGCGGAGGCGGTTTACGAATCGTACCGGAACTGGACGCCGGCCCTTCCGGGGAAGGTCTTCGAAAACTATCCCCTGCCAAATAAGCCGGACACGCTGAAAATCCTTGCATTGGGAAACAGCTTTTCAAATGATGCCACATTCTGGTTGCCACGTCTTATGACCTCTGCCGGCATCGGTAATGTCGTGGTAGGCAGGATGTACATTGGCGGCTGTTCCTTGCAGAAACACTGCGAAAAATTTGAGAGCAATGCCGCAGATTACACTTATTCCAAGAATACCCGCAACGGCTGGACTGATATCTCGACAAGTTACACCCTCAAAGAGGCCTTGCAGGCAGATGAATGGGATATAGTCACCATGCAGCAGAATTCCGGCCTTTCCGGGTTGTGGGGGTCTTATATTCCGTATCTTGAAAAACTTGTGGGCATTGTTCGAAAGGAATGCCCTAAAGCAGCGATCGTCTGGCATCAGACCTGGGCGTATGCTTCCAACAGCACGCTTGGTGCTTTTGGTAATTACGAGAACAACCAGACAGAAATGGCGAACGCCATAGAAGGTTGCACGCGGCTTGTACAGGCTTCTGGGATACCTGTGGTGATTCCGAGCGGATCTTCCATCAAAAGGATGAGAAGCAGCAGTTATTGTGTTGATACTGAATTTAGTCGTGATACTCAGCATCTCTCGCCACATGGCAAATATATAGCTGCATGTGCCTGGTACCGTGCCCTGATAGAGCCTGTTTTCGGAAAGAAACTCGCCGACAACACCTACCGGATGGAAGATACCCAGTACTCTATTCCCGTCGAGGAAGCCTCGTTCATCCGAACGGCAGTGGAACAGGCGTTTATGGAATTTTATCAAGAGCCTTCCTCAGAGTAGCGAGGGCTTTTTTCATGTGGTATTTAACCGTATCAACCGAAATGCCCAGCAGTCTGGAAATATCCTTGTAGGATTTGCCCTGCACACGGCTCATGAGAAAAACCGTGCGGGTCTGGGGGCTGAGTTTATTAATTGCATCGTCAATTTCTTTCTCCAATTCTTTGCCGATGATCTCTGAGGACGGAATGGTGAAATCCGGGACATTGTCGATCAATACGCGAGTCAGTTCTCCGGTGTCGGTATGGGTGTCCCTTATTCGGTTGAGGGCTCTGTTGCGGACGGACGTAAGCAGATACGAACGCAGGGAACTCCTGATATTGAGAGAGTCCCTGCGCTCGTACATACGGCAGATTACGCTAAATGCGGTGTCTTCTGCTTCGTGGTGATCATGCAGGATTGCCATGGCCACACGACACATTAAGACATAGTAATTCTCGAAAATGAACTTGTATGCCTTTTCATCCCCACACTTCAGCCGTGTTATCAGAAAAGTGTCGTCGGTCATGTGATTGTACAAATGTAATCATAAAACAAAAACACCGGAAGAGCCGGAGCTTTTATCGGTGTTTTTGTTTAAAATCAAACCAGCCGTTACTCTTCGGAAGGATTGATCACGGCCCTAACCGGCCTGCCGTCGTTGCGGTAACGGAACGTAACTATCGCAGTTTTTGCAGTCTGGTAAAGGATGGCCGAGTTGGAGGTGATAGTGTTGGTATTCCTGCAGGACAGCCAATACGTACCATCTTCTCCCGCCCACTGAACTTTTGTGGTAAGTGAATACAGTTTCTGGTCGTTATTCTTGTAATACCCGGCCGCAGGAATGAATATCGACTGTTTGTCGTCGGTTCTTGATGTGTACACCCTGCCGTTCAGATCGGCTATCTCGTTGTAGTCCTCTTCCCAGGCGGAAGACGTTTTGTTCGGCAAGGCCTTTCCCTGGGCATGGGTCGGCATGCACCAATCCCTTCCCCATTTCACTCTGGCGACATCGTACATGGTCCCGGAGATATCATAGGAATTGCCCTGGTTCTCTTCAGACTGGACGATGTATGTGGGGTTGCCTATTTCAACCCAGCCATTCTCGTTTTTGTAAGGATACTGGGATTCTGTGTAGTTATGGTTAGGATGATCCTCAAGCTCGCCCCATGTGTAATACTTTCCGATATATTCATCTATGGTTTTAGGATCGGCCTTTGCGCCCATATTGAAAGGAGCCCATTTGCCTGCATCCCCGAAATCGGCAGCCTCGGACGGAAGTGCGCGGTCCATCAGTTCCAGATCGCTCATGCCTGCTTCCAGCGTGGTGCCTGACTGCTCTGTAAAGTCGGGAAGGAACACCTTACCTTGCGATTTCTTGCCGTCCTCACTGATAACAGTGACAATGAGACCGGTGTAGGTGTAGTTGATTGCCGGAACGGCAAAGTAAACTGCTTGACCTGCAGTGCTTGTGGCAGAGAGTTTGGCCGTGCCGATCGCGGAAGGATTCGGGGCAGGAGCCTTGTCTTTGTCTGCGCTTATGGTCCAGTCGCCTGCACAGAATTCGATTGTGCGTATACCTGCAGGAACGGTGAGTTTGACAAATGCACTGAGCCTGGTTCCTTTGCTGAAATCAAACGAGGGGGTCGCGCCGGTAACGTTTCCTGTGACCACATAATCATACCCGGACAGACCTTTCAAAGTGCCATCCTGGCCAAGGTAGCTGCACACTATAGAATTGTTCGTGACGGTTACTCCCTTTCCCTGCACTGCTTTCCAGACGGTTTTTTCCGAGGCTTTCGCGGGGGCCGTTCCGCTGAATGATGCGCTTGAACCCGAACCTTTGGTGCTGAAAGTCAGCCCTGCACCATCCTGAAGGGCGGCAAAACTGTCTCCTGTTGCCCAAGCGGCACCTTCGCCGAAAATGGTTGCAGATGCTGTCACGTCGTAAGAACCGGTTGGCGTAGGATTATCGCCTTCATTGTCTCCGCCGCCAGGGGTTGCTGTCTTTTGCGGTTCTTTTGAACACGCTGCAATCACCACAGCAATTGACAGGATTGCTGTAAAGAGTGTGATAATATTCTTTTTCATCGTAAAGTGTTATTTAATAGTGTTGTTAATCAGCCAGCACAGCCCAGATGCCAAGCCCGCAGTAACGGGCCTTTGCGGTATTAGCGAAATAGGGCGATGTAGTGAAATAGAAGTGGTATGCGGTATTAGTCCCGTCGAGATTGGATTGGGACACCCAGAAAAAGCCTGCCGGTTTTCCACTATTTGAATTGGTTTCAGTTTTGTCTTTGTAATAGGATCTGGCGGGGAGGAAAAACTTACGTGTCTCGTCAGTGTTCCTTGACTCGCAAAGTACTCCGTTCAGTCCGGCAATGCCCTGATAATCCGTTTTCCCCGACAATTTCACACCCTGACTGCCGAACGTAGCGATTTCCTCGAATTTCACCATTCGCCAATCGCTTCCCCACTTGACGCGGGCCACGTCGTACCGCGAGCCCGAGATATCCTGAACCGTGCCGGTCGTACTGTTTCGCGTAAGGGAGCGGTCGGTTCCTATCTTGATCCCCTGATAGATATAATTGGCACTGCTGAAGTTCAGATCGCCCTGGGGCTCGGTTTCTCCCCAGGAATAGCACGGGCCGGTAGCTTCTTCCTTTGTGGAAGGATTGCGTTTTGCTCCTACCGCAAAGGGAGCCCATTTCCCGCTCACGCCGCCGCAGACAATGGCATCAGCCGCGTTCGGCCGATCCATGAGTGTGAGTCCGCTCATATCCGCAAGGGAAATCTTCCCGCCCTTGCCGGAAAGGTTGCTGAGCAGGACCTTTCCCTGGCTTTTGGTGCCGTCGTTGCTTATAATCGTAATTATCAGTCCGGCGTTGCTGTAGTCGATGGCCGGCACTGCAATATACGCAATCTGCCCGGCGCTGCTGTCCGCGGAGAGCTCCGCCGTGGAAACGACGGATGCAGCGGCGACCGGAGCCGTTTCGCCCGATGCCGTTACCGTCCAAGCTCCGGAGCAGAATTCGATTTTTCGTATGCCCGCCGGAAGTTTGAGACGGAGGAAGTATGTAAGACGCGTCCCTGCACTGAAATTGAAGCTGGGCGCAGTCCCGGTACTGCCTGCCACCATATAGTCGTAGGCGCTAAGCCCGGCAAGGGTGCCGTCCTGACCGTCATAGGCGCAGGTAATGGTGCTTCCGTCCGTGGTTGAAGCCTTTCCCAGCACAGCTTTCCATGTCGTGCTTGCGGAAGGAGTAACTGCGTCGGTCGATGAGAAAGTGGCGCTGGAGGACCCGCTGTCAGTGGTTGAGAAGTTGCATATTGCTCCGTCCTCGAAAACTTTGAGGGCGTCACCGGATTCCCATGCCGCCGTGATGTCTCCGGTGTCTCCACCGGTATAAGCGACTTTCGAATCGACGGCTCCGAGGGATGCCGTTGCAACAATCTTGCTGCCGTCCCGGTCAGGTTCGGCAGTTTCTTTATTATTACATGAAATCAGACATGCGGACAGAGTAAGCAATACCGCAGTGGAAATGTAAATGTGTTTTTGCATGGCCGATGTGTTTATTCGTTGAAAATCAGTTCATCTCCCTCTTCGATTCCCGGCAGGACCATGTCTGCCGCATAACTTGCTTGGAAAACTTCGTGGCAGCCTATTTCCAAGGACTCCATAACAGGAGGCAGGTAGTTTTTTTTCATATTAATAAAAACTTGGTTACTTTTTAGACACAAATGAATCAGGCAGGGGTAGTACTACCCTTACGATAATTCCATGTGTCTTGATTTGTGAATGAAATAACAAAATATGAAAACCGAAGAATTCGACAGCAAGGCGGCATGGCGCCGTTTTCAACTTTACATACGACCGCGCAGGCGTCCCCGCATGATTACTGTTGCACTATACGCAGCAGCATCACTTGTGTTGTTCGTGTCGGTGGGCGTGGCTTCTTTTCTTGCCGGGGAGCGCAAGATTACCGGGGCTCTTGCCGATGTGG
>CACXHM010000006.1 GCA_902767465.1 uncultured Bacteroidia bacterium | reverse complement strand
TAATGGTAATTCAGCGGTCTCCAAAACCGTCAATGTGGGTTCGATTCCTGCTTCCCCTGCAAATATCAAAGGTTACGATTTGGTAAATGTTTAAAAGATGCCGGGCTTCCGCTTCCAACTTCCGGTGTCAATTAAATGTAAAGATGAGAAAGTTAATCAACTACTTTAAAGAGAGCTATGTAGAGCTTGTAAAGAAGACTACGTGGCCCACTTGGCAGAAATTGCAGAGTTCTGCGCTTCTGGTCATGCTGGCTACCGTAATCCTCGCAGTCATGCTCTTCGTAATCGACTTTGCTTTCAACCATCTGATGCAGTTCATCTACACACTGTAACTTTCGTGCGCAATGGCTGAAATGAAATGGTATGTTCTGCGGGCTGCAGGCGGAAAGGAACGCAAGGCTAAGGAATACCTCGAAAAGGAAATCGAGCGCAGCGGCATTTCTGAACAGGTCGGCCAGGTTCTGGTCCCTGTAAAGAAAGAGATAGTAACCAAAAACGGCAAGAGGAAGGCGGTTGACAAACTGCTTTTCCCCGGTTATGTGCTTATCGAAGCTACGTTGAGTCCCGTTCTCGAGAACATCATCCGTAACCTCGTTCCCGGAATGTCCGGTTTTCTTACAGAAAAGAAGACCATCAGCAGCACCCAGATCGAGCGAATCCCCGTGCCTATCCGTGAGGATGAAGTACAGAGGATCCTCGGCGTTCAGGACGAAAATGCAGACAGCGCAGCTGAAACCGTTGTCAACTACGAAATCGGCGAATCCGTAAAGATCACCGACGGACCGTTCAGCGGCTTTACCGGCACTGTTGATGAGATCCTGGAAGACAGGAGCAAGGTCAAGGTCATAGTGGTCATCTTCGGCCGCAAAACCCAGCTCGAGCTCAACTTTACACAAGTAACTAAAGAATAACAACAAACAATGGCAAAAGAAGTTACCGGATTTATCAAGCTCCAGATCAAAGGCGGAGCCGCTAATCCTGCGCCTCCCGTAGGACCGGCTCTCGGTTCGAAAGGCTTGAACATTATGGACTTCTGCAAGGCTTTCAATGCAGCCACGCAGTCACAGGCCGGAAAAGTCCTCCCTGTGGTCATTACGGTTTATTCCGACAAATCTTTCACTTTCGAGGTAAAACAGCCCCCCGTGGCTGTATCTCTCAAGGAAGCGGCCAAGATCAGCAAAGCTTCCGGAGAGCCTAACCGCAAGAAGGTTGCCTCCGTCACCTGGGATCAGGTGAAGGCTATCGCCGAAGGAAAAATGCCGGACCTGAACTGCTTTACGCTTGCTTCTGCAATGCGCATGGTTGCCGGAACCGCAAGAAGTATGGGTATCACCGTCACAGGCGAATTCCCTCAGGACATTTAACATTGACGCGCTATGAGTAAGGTTACAAAAAATCAGAAACTGGTCAAGGCTAAATACGAGCACTCCCAGCTTTATCCTCTCGCACAGGCGTGCGCAATGTTGAAGGATATCACTTACACCAAATTCGATGCGACAGTGGAGATTTCCGTGAACCTCGGTGTTGACCCCCGTAAGGCCAACCAGATGATCCGCGGCGTCGTCACTCTCCCCAACGGGACCGGAAAAGTGGTCCGCGTGCTGGCTCTCTGCACCCCCGACAAGGAGGAAGAAGCAAAGGCTGCAGGCGCTGACTACGCAGGTCTCGACGAATACATCGAGAAGATCAAAGGCGGCTGGACCGATATCGACGTTATCGTCTGCACCCCTTCCGTTATGGCGAAGGTCGGTGCCCTCGGTAAGATCCTCGGACCCCGCGGCCTCATGCCTAACCCCAAGACCGGCACCGTTACCATGGAAATCGGCAATGCAGTGCGCGACGTCAAGGGCGGTAAGATCGATTTCAAGGTCGACAAGACCGGAATCGTACACGCTGGAATCGGAAAGATTTCGTTCACTCCCGAGCAGATCTATCAGAACGCTGCCGAGATCCTGAACGCCATCTCCAAACTGAAACCCCAGACCCTCAAGGGCACATACATGAAGAGCTGCGCTCTCGCAACCACCATGAGCCCCGGTATCAAAGTAGATCTCAAGGCATTCCTCAACGGAGCCGAGTAAACATTCAATACTATGAAGAAAGAACTTAAAAATCAGATTATTGAAAGCATCTCGGCCGATCTGCAGAAATATCCCAATTTCTATATTACGGATATTGCAGGGCTGAATGCCGGACAGACCAGCAAGCTTCGCCGCGAATGCTTCGAAAAAGGCATCAAGCTGAACGTTGTAAAGAACACCCTGTTCACCCATGTGCTCAAGGCTTCCGGAAACGCAGAGCTTGAATCCCTCGTGGAGACCCTTGCCGGCAATACCGCCATCATGTACACCGAGACGGCAAACGCCCCCGCCAAACTCATCAAGGACTGGCAGAAGAAGGGTGAGAAGCCCGCTCTCAAGGGTGCTTATGTGCAGGAATGCGCATTCATAGGTGCAGACAAACTCGATGAACTTGCCACCATCAAGAGCAAGGAAGAACTCATCGGCGATATCATCGCTCTCCTCCAGAGCCCTGTACAGCGTGTACTCGGCGCTCTGCAGAGCGGCGGCCAGACAATCGCAGGCGTTGTCAAGACACTCGAAGAAAAAAATCAGTAATAACAATAATAACAATTTAAAAATCAAACAATTATGGCAGACGTAAAAGCACTTGCAGAAGAGTTG
>CACXHM010000005.1 GCA_902767465.1 uncultured Bacteroidia bacterium | reverse complement strand
GTCAACTTTTTGGGAGAGCTCAGTCGCAGCCACTTCTGCAAGTGTGTTTAGGGCGCTCTCCGTTCTTGTCATATGGTCCCGGAGATTTTCCTTCTTCAATCCTTTGAAGTTTTTGTATTGACGTGTGGTCATGCCTGACCATTCTTGGGTGATGATGTCGGTAAGCGTGGCATACTGCTGGCCGGAGACGCCTGTCCTTTGCCATTCGTCCGTGAGGGCTTTGCGGACATCTTTACCCTTCATCCGCTCGTTTATCCACGCTTCCGAATACCCGAGACGGCGATAATAATCATACCCTCTGTCGATCGCCTTTTCCGGGTCTTGCATTTCATCAATGCGTTCACTTGCGACCTGCGCCATCCATTGCTTAAAAGGTTCCGCCTTTGGAGAAGGAATGGACTGAATGAGCCGGAATAGTTGCTCTTGATCGGCAACATCTGTTAGCCTTCTCTTGCCATCAGAAGCGACCATTTTGAAAGTGTTACAATTTGTAACGGTTTCATTTCCCTCATCTTTGAGGCGTTTTTTAAGTACGCGCCAATATAATGCCGGATCTTTACTATCTGTAAGTATGGCAATCACATCAACAACAGAGAAGTACCACTTCTCTTCTTCCTCGCTCCAGGCGGTTCTTATCGTTTTGTCTCCAAATAGCTGGAGAGCTTCTTTTTTACTCATACAACTCTCGTTTTCTGCGAAGTTACGAAACAGAATATTCTGCTGCAAGAGGAAAATGCTTTGGATCCGGCAAATAATTATGCACATCCCACAGCCGCTCAATTCCCTCCAATAAGAGGTTCGAGAATACCACGGTTATGGGCACCAAGACCGGAATTTCCTTTTGGATGTTCCGGTCTTGCGTGTATGAAACCCCTGCTTTATTTCAGGAACCTGTCGGCGAAGGAGATGTAATTCTGCCAGTCGTAAAGGACTATGTCGTGCTTGCCGTCCCGGATGTGATGGCCCATGCGGCCTTCGACGCGGGGCTTTTCCACTTCGGGGAAGGCGGTGTCGGTGAACCCGTCGTATCCGAGCAGCCTGTAAACCGGAGTCGCTCCCACAAGGCTGAGGTATTCTCCGTAGGGATCAGCCCAGCGGTCCTCGCTGGCGCTTGCCACATACACCGGACGGGGTGCAATCATAGCAATCAGTTCGTGCTGGTCGAAAGGAAGCGCAGCCTCGTTGTGATTGTACTTGGAGTAATTGTCGCAAAACCATTGCGGAAATGCCGTATTCACTACATATACGTGTTCTCCATATACCCTTCTGGAGAGTGCTGCGCCGCTGCATCCGGAATCATTTGAAATGACGAGTGCGAAACGGGGATCCGCCGCCCCTGCCCACAGTGCGGTCTTGCCAAGGCGGGAGTGGCCGATGACGGCGACTTTCCGGGCGTTCACGCGTGAATCCTTCTCGAGATAATCCAGGGCCCTCGACAGCGACCATGCCCATGCGGAGATTGAACCCCAGGACTCTTCGTTCCGGCTGCCTTTGTCATATATTTTCCTGATTCCGAAATCGTAACCGTTCTTGCTGTCCGGCTCGCAATCGTGATAATGTATTGTACATACTGCGTACCCGTGCTCCAAAATGTATTTGTACGGCCATCTGCGAGCATTGGAGGCGCGGTCTTGAAGCTTAATTCCTGGCCCCCACTGGTGCATCTGCACGGAATCCGGAAGTGAAACCTCTTGCAGGCCGGTTGTGGCGTGGTTGCCTTTGAAATTCATCCCCAGGAACGCAGGCACTTTGCCCCGGACTCCATTTGGCACGAACATCAGCATCTTGCAGTAATGCTGCTTTTCCGGATCCAGATACAGTTTCACTTCGTTCATCGTGGCAAGCCCTTCGAAAACATCCGGAACAGTCTTTGTGACCTCATATGCGAGATGTGCCGGCACGGCCGGTTCGCGTCCGAACATCTGCGAGCGGAAACTCTCCATTATCTCAGCCCTGCGGTGCTTCCATTGGCATTTTGTGCGTACGGGTTTCCCGTTGTCGAATACCAGAGGATCCGGAAGGACATATTGGGGCACTTTGCTCTCATCATAATTTTCTCCCCACATCTGGGCGCTTGCCGAAGCTGCAGGCAGCAGCAGCGATAAAATCAGCAGTGTTTTTTTTGCAGTATTCATTTTCTTATTTCTTTTCTGGCAGGATTATTTTCCGGATGGTGGCAGCGCCTCCCGTCACCACAACTTTCACTTCGCTTGCCTTGACGGGTCTGAACTTATAGGTCCTGGTCTGCCCGGCACTTGTTACGTCGCGACATACGGTAAGGAACTGTCCGCCGCCGTCGCTGATCTGTATTTCAAATCTCGCGCCAAGCGCATCGTTGTCCCAAACGATGCCAATGTTGTCGATCAGGTAGCCTTCACCGAGGGATTCGGTGACATATTGTCCACGTTCGAGGGTGGCCGGATATTTGGCCGCATGCCCTTTGTCAGACTTCCGGCCGCTGCCGTCGGGTGCCACCACATACAGGGTGTCGCGCAGCCTGATGTCGGTCGAAGATGACGCGATCAGCATTTCGAATGCTCCCGGTTCCACCACCCTGTTGAAATCCTTGTCAAGCAGGGAAAGGTCTTCGGCCTTGATTCTGAAAGTGATTTCCCTGGCTTCTCCAGGTTCCAGAGTTATGCGCTCGAAACCGCGCAGCTGCTGCTCATATACGGTGATGCTGCTGATCATGTCGCGGAAGTAAAGCTGCACCACCTCGTCCCCCTTCATGCGGCCGGTATTGGTCACTTTGAAGGTCAGGTCTACATTCCCGTCCTGCGAAATCTCTTCGGAAGACATTGAGAGATCCGAGTACTTGAAGGAGGTGTAGCTCAGACCGTGTCCGAAGGAATAGAGGGGGCCGTTGATGCGGGTCTGGTTGCCCTTGATCCCAGGGACCTTCGCCCCATCCACCTGCGAATACGGCTTATATGGGAAGTTGAACGGAATCTGGCCCACCGTCTTGGGGAATGTGACGGTAAGCTTGCCACCGGGATTGTATTCTCCGAGCAGCACTTCGGCAATGGCTGTGCCTCCGTGGGGACCGGGATACCAGGCTTCGAGGATTGCGTCCGCATTTGCTGCAGCCCAGTTCACGGAAAGGGGACGTCCGTTGATAAGGACGACTATCATTGGCTTGCCGGCTTTTTTCAGTTGTCTGAGAAGCAGTTCCTGATGCCCGGGCAGATTGAGGCTCGTGCGGCTCTTGTTTTCGCCGCAGGTGCGGAGTCCTCCGCCCACGACTGCCACCACTACGTCGCTTTCGGAAGCCAGTCTGACGGCATCGTCTATCCGACCAAGCACGTCTGCATCGGGTTCAGTATACATTATTTCTGATAGCGGCCAGTTGGAGTCTACAAGGTCGCAGCCTTGTGCGTAAGCTACTTCTGCCTTTCCTTCAAGGGCCTTTTTCAGTCCATCATAGACCGAGACGCAGTCCACGTCCAGAGGACCGTAATGGGCCTTGGCAAAGTCGGTATTGTCGGCGTTGGGCCCGATAACCGCAACTTTTTTCAGTTTGTCGGCGTTCAGCGGCAGCGTCCCTCCGGCATTTTTCAGCAGCACAAGAGCCTCACGCGAAGCACGCAGTGATACCGCATTGTGTTCTTCACTGTTAACCTCGCGGTCGGCGGCCTCGGTATCTTCCTGATAAGGGTGGTCGAACAGTCCCACGATAAATTTCACTCTCAGGATGTCACGGACCCTTTCATCTATGGTTTCCATGCTGATGGTGCCCTCGTTCACGAGTTCGCGCAGAGGGAGTACATAGCTGTCAGGACTGCGGAAGGTGCAGCGCACGTTGAGGCCGGCCTCGACACTCTGCCGTACCGACTCTTTCATGGAAGGCGAAGTGCGGTGCTTGGAGTGCAGATACTCCACGGCATCGGAATCGGACACCACGTATCCCCTGAAACCGAAATCTTTCCTAAGACGCTCCGTAAGCCAATATTTGGACCCTTCTACGGGGGATCCGTCAATATCGTTGTAAGAGCACATTGCACCAAGCATTCCGCTGCGTGCAATCACTTCTTTCCAGGGGTAAACGTGGATGTTTTCAATCTCGTGCGGACCTGTCTGGGGATCAACCCTGGCCATTCCTTCGCGGGCTCCTTTATTGTTTGAATAAGCGATGAAATGCTTGCCGGTTGAAGCCACCTGGAAGTCCTGTTGAAGACCCAGAACCATTTCCGTCCCGAGTTCTGCCACAAGGAATGGATCCTCTCCGTAGATCTCCTCGTAACGGCCCCAGCGCTGGTCGCGCCCGACATCCAGAATGGGGGCGTACACATTGGTGTATCCCAGCAGGCGGGCTTCCCGGCCGGTGATTCTTCCTATCTCCCGGATAAGCTCTCTGTCCCAGGTATGCCCCAGTCCGAGCTGAGTGGGGAAGGCTGTTGCCTTGAGGTTTTCTACGCCGCGTATTCCCTCGTTCGTGAAATCAACAGGTATGCCGAGCCGCGTCTCCTCTACAAACCACTTCTGTACGGTATTGATTGCCTGTGCATGTTTTGACGCCGGCCAGGTGTATTCGCTGTCGTAAGGCTTGGTGCCCCATCCGCGGAATCCGTTCAGATGCTCATCAATTGCTCCTATACCGTCTTTCCAGAGAAGGTTTTTCCATTCTTCCGTGGGGAGTTCATCCTGAAGCACCCTTTTATAACCGTAGAGGGTGACCATCTGGCAGGTTTTCTCTTCCACCGTCATCTGCTTCAACAGATCTTCTACCCTGTTTTCCAGGGGGGCTGCAGGATCTTCATAGACATCCTTGACTCCGTTCTTGTTGAAGTCTATCCAGCCTTTTTTGTAGATGTTGGCGCGACCTTTTCCGGGGGCTGCCTGGGCGGTGGAGACTGTCATTATGGCAGCCCCTGAGAGCGTTGCTATCAGCAATAGTATCCTTCCTTTCATTTTTCTATCTTTGAGGTCCATAATTCTTGTAATCTGAGCCCATTACGAATACTCCGTTTTCAGGGTCGGAGGCACTCATGTCGATGGGATTCGTTTCCAGGGTGGTCCACCAGTTGCTACCTTCAGGCGTAAACTTTGAGTCCGTGGATGCATAGCATGAATTCACCCCGAAGGAGATGTTGTCCTTGAGGATGCAGACCGGCACGGCGGCTCCGCTTTCATCGCATGACAGGCGGAAACTGCTGGCGGTTCCAATGGCGGTGGTCGCGGTTACGCTGTGAACGTTCCCCTGGATTTCAATATTGTCGGCATGCCAGAGGTTGAACAGACGGTAGTTGCCGATGCAGTTGAAGAAGATGTTGTTCTTCATCGTGAGCGTTTCTCCTCCCGTAGTGCCGACGGTCTGTGCGGCTCCGGTATAGTTGACGACCGTAAAGCGGATTGCAACGGCGGAATAGCAGATATTGTCGTTGAAGACGATGTCTTTCATTCCTCTAAGCGCTCCGGTTCCTCCGAAGTTGAACAACTGTTCGCTGCTGCCGTTTGTGGTGTTGTTGAAGAAACGGTTACCGGTCATACGCAGGCTTTCAACGTAGAAGGCGCCCGTGCCGTAGAATATCGGCTTGTTGTGAGGAAGGTGGAAATCGCAGTTTTCAAAGTGCATGAACGGAATGTTTGCTCCGTTGTAGGTTATCAGGTAGTTGTTCCTGGTCAGGAAGTCTATATCGACTCCGGAGAATGCGATACCGGCCTGGGGGCGGAGGATTCCTGAGGCTCCGAAACTGATCTTTACCTTGGAGGCGGGCCGGCGGCCGATGATGACAAGGTCCTTTTTAACAGTTACGGTTGCGTTTATACTGAACGAGGCTCCGTCGGATGCATCAATGAACAATATTCCTCCGTCGTTGGCGACGCTCTCAAATACTCCGGTATTGAGGTCCTGTCCTGCGCTTGTTGCAGAAACCGTCTTCGCTTCGCCGTTCACTGCCTTGCTGTACGATTTCCCGGCAACCACAATGACGTTGCCGTCCGTGTAGGCCTGATAGAGGTCGTCATACCCTTCGGTGTTTCCGCTGGCGCTGGCTATGGCTCCGTTGGTTTCTCCGTTTACGGGGAGTACGTAAATGGTATATGAACTGTTCCCGACAAGGCCTTCCGCCGTAACGGTTTTGCCGCTGCCTTCATTGCCTTCTGCCTTGATACGCAGCGCGTTAGGGGCACTTTCCGCTGCCGGGAGCACCATCCAGTACCATGCTGTGGCATCTTCCAGGGTTACATCGAAACTGATTGTAGAGGTTGTGGAAGAAACGAATTTTGCAGCCGCCATGGGTATGGTCTGCTGGGCGGTGCCGGACAATTGCACCCTGACCCTTGCTATTGCAGAGAATCCCTGTTTTGAGATGGCGAGGATGGAAATGTCGGTGCGTGAATCTGCGATCGTAGCCTTGGTGGACGGTGCCGTTGCCGGGGCGGTTACCGAGAGGATGGTTTCTGTCATGCTTGCCTGCCACCCCTCAGGAACGGTGAGGAATGTTTCGGCAACACCGCTCATATGCAGGGCGAAGGTTTTTGTTTCGGCAAGCTTGAATTCTACCAGGTCGGCGTCTGAAGTAATGGAGCACAGGAAGTCCTTTACTACCGGAACGACGTATGATTCCCCGTTCTTGAGTGTAAGCGTGAAGGTCTCGTCTTCGTATTTTACGTCTGCAAAATAGGAATCCGTTGCGCTTCCGTCGGCAACGGCCTTGACCTTATCTCCCTGAGTGTCGGTGACATTGACATAGCTTGTGCCTCCGTCATAGGATACGGTCCAGTAACCTTCGGCATCTACGCTGAATTTTGGAGTCAATCCATCCAATCCGAGTGCGTACACCCTGGCGCCGTCCCTGAGGACATACGTGGCACCGTTACCGTCCTGATAATCAACTTTCCAGTAACCTTCGGCATCAATGCTCATCAGAGGAGCTTTGCCGATTCCGATGCTTCCCTGCGTGAGCACTATCCGGGTGCCGTCACTGGTGGTAATATGATACTTCCCGTCCTTCTCTTCAACTGAAAAGAGAGTGCCGCCTCCGGCAAGAACCTTCATGGCTTCTACGTTTTCGTTGAGCGAGGCGATCTGGGTTTCCAGCGCGCCAACTCTGCTCTGAAGGTCCGCGATGTCTTCCTTGACACCGGAAAGGTCGGTGCAGCAGGTGGCCGTGACAGCTACTGCAGCAATGGCCAATATTTTATGTATGGTTTTCATATTCAGCGTTATATGTTAAAGTTTGCTTATTCTTACCCAGTCGATTTCAATTCGGCTCGGGAGCTGGTCGTCATCGGGTTCTCCCGGCCAATCCATTCCAAGGCAGTTGTCGAGGAGCAGATAATAATCGGCTGTGCCGAACGGATACTGCATTTTCTCCTCCTCATCTGCAAGGTGCTGGTTTGCATAGCGGAATGTTTCCGCGCCGTTGATGTAGAATATTACCGCCTCTTCGGTAATGTCGATGGCATAGGTGTTGAACTGCCCCGCCAGAATATCGGATTGCTTGTGCTTGATATCTTCATCGTATCCGAGGATGTGGGTATAATAACTGTGGCAGGTCTGCCAGACATTGTTCCTGGAATTAAGATGCTCGTATATGTCAATCTCCCCGCCGTCCGGCCACTTGATGGTCTGGGGGAAGAGCCATGCTGCCGAAACAACTCCCTGGCTCATCTTTGTGAAACGGGTGCGTATTTCGATGCGGCAGTTCTTGAACCATACCTTGTCCTGAGTCTTGATTCCTCCGGAGAGGTATCCCTTTTCGGGATCTTTTTCGGCAACCAGAACCAAGCATCCGTCCTTTACATAGGCCTGGTCGTAGCTTTCAGACATGAGGCTGGACCAGCCTGTGGCATAGCGCCGTGGGCACAAAGACCAGTATCTTTCATCGGGAATGCCGTCTTTGCTGAAGTCATCTTCGAAAATGTATGAACTGCATGTCAGGGTAAATCTGTGGACTTTTGCGATACCTTTTGAAGATGTCGTTACAAGGGTGAAACGGTAGTCCCCCGGTGCAGCATCTTCCGGAACGGTGAAACTGAGGCTGCTGTCTGTCAGTCTGGCATCCCATCCGGCGGGAATCTCTTTCCATACCGCTCCTGCAACATCTGCGAGCCTGCTTTTATATTCCATCTTCCTTCCCGGGAAGACTATGTCCTTGTCGGCATATCCTTCTACATAAATACCGCCGTTTTTCAGTACCGGGACGGTCAACTGCTCTCCCGTAATAAGGTGGAACTGCATGTTTTCGTTTTCCTGGTCATATGTGACGCTGGAAAAGAAGGCATAGCCACCTGCAACTTCACGTCCGTCCCTGGCGTTTATCGGGTTGCCTTCCGAATCCAATATGCGGTTCCATGAAGTTCCGTCGAAGCTTATGATCCAGTAGCCTGAGTCATCGGTCGAAATCTGGGGAGTGCGTCCATCTCCGGCATCGGACGCTGTGGAGTTGGCAATGGTGCTGAATGTTTTGCCGGCATCTGTCGACATGATCCATCGTCCGTTCCTGTCAACCCCTATTATCGGCACAAGGACGGGGGCGGAAATGCCGTCGGTTACCTTGAGAGTAGTGCCGTCGTTCAGTACAAGGGTCCAGCCGTATTCCTGTTTAGTGTAATCGAGTATGATGATGCTTTTGTCCATCAGCGTCTTGACTGCGACCGCGTTGTCGTTGACGGCGGTAATGGATTCTTCCAGAACGGAAATCCTCTTGTCCAGGTCAGCTATGTCCGAATTAATGGATGACAGATCTGAACATGACATGCAGAGCATGCCCAGGACGGAAAAAATCGTTGTTATTATCATCGTTTTCATCTTGTGTTTAATTAGTGATTGTAACACGGATTTTTTTCACTTGCTCCGAGCGCCCCTGAACGGTTTCGCTCAGGCCCAGGAAGGTGGCGAAATAGGTGCCGGGGGTGTCGTAGGTATATTCGAAACGGGTCGGGTAGTGAAGTATGGATTTTACCGAAGTCCCCTGGTCGCGGCTGACGCTGTTCAGGCTCATGGGCCGCGAGAACACCCAGCCGTCGAGATCGTAGTCAAGTGCCGTTGCTGCACAACCCTGGAAATTGTACTGGGCTGCGTTGGAATTGAAAATCATCGACCCATTGCTGTTATTGCGAAGATAAGGATCGACTTCTTCATTCATCATTACCGACACCACTTCCAGGTCCCTGAGATTTTTGGTTGAAGGCTCTACGCCCTTCATGTTGACGCTGAGCGTGCCGTTGAGCCAGTATGTTCTCTGGGATTTGGTCTTTTCGAAAGAACTGGGATGCCAGTGGAAGGCGATTGCGAAGCTTTCAGCGTAGCGGCTTAAATCAATGGTGTAGCTCTTCCATTGGGAAGAAGGTCCCTCTTCCCAATCAAGCCTGTCCCAACCCTGCATACCGCCTTCGTACATGGCTTTTATTGCTGCCCGGTCAGCCTCGCCGTCTTCTCCGCTGAGTTTGAATTCCTCATTATCTGTTACATAGATGTCTAGGCCTCCGGCATCGCCGAAGCGCGGCTGGATGTTAAATGTCATGGAAATGCTGTCGATGTCCTCGAACGGAACGCTTGTCCTGTCTTTATACTGGAACTGGTGTCCCGTTTCACCGCTGTAAAACACAATCTGGTCCGCAGCACCTTCTATATTGAAAGACACCGGTTCACCTACCTTGTAGGTGTTTTCCGAATCGAGGGTCACGGTGTAGTGAACCTTGTTGAACAGGTCCTGTTTGCAGGAGAATAAACCCAGAAGCAGACCCGTGAGAAGGAAATAGTTTAATGCTTTTCTCGTATTCATGGCTACCAAAGGGGGTTTTGTTTGATTTTATTGTTCACGCCCAGTTCGAGATCCGGAATAGGAAGATAGACGTGCTTGGGCTGCACGGAAGCTCCTATCCTTGAGCAGAAAGCGGCAGTGCCGTGTCCGCTCCACCTGGGATCTTCCGCCTGCTCGCCAAGACGGTTCATTTCAGTTACGTAGATTCCCCAGCGGATGAGGTCGTATTTGCGCAGCGACTCGAAACAAAGTTCCCTGCCGCGCTCGTTGCGCACGAATTCGCGGAAAATATCCTGATCGGAGTAGTCGGACAAAGGCTTTGTTTTTATGCCGGCGCGGTCGCGGACCGCCTTTACTGCATCATACGCTTCCTGGCTCGGGGCCCCTTCATATTCGTTGGCTGCTTCTGCGTACATGAGCAGAACGTCGGAATACCGTAGGATGGGGAAGTTTATGCCCGTGTACAGAGCCTTGGATGTCTGCTGCTCTTCGTAACAGGTTTCGCGGCGGAACTTGCCTGTATTGCGCCCTGCGATGAGAGTAAGCGGGTCTTCATTGGTGCTGATGCTTCCGTAAACATAGGGAGTCTTGTCAATGCTTGCTATCAGGGGCCGCTTGTCGGCAGGATCTCCACCATAGGGGTAAAGTTCGAGCGCTCCGGAATATCCTGCGTAATTATAAGGCGGTATATTCCATTCCTGTCGTTTGTCGGTTACGAAAGCAAGTCCGGTTTCGTCGTCTGTACGGTCGTCTTTCATGTACATGTCCCAGATCTTCGGAGTATTGGCGAACATTCCGTAAGCATAATTGCATTTGAAGTTCTCATAATTGATGGCTCCGGTGCTTGACAATCCGTTCAGGTCTCCTATCCGCCCGTTTGAGTAATAGTCGGGAGAGGTCCGGTTTCCGATAAAGTCTGCTTCCCACATGGATTCATAGTACGTCCTGTCGTAAACATCCGAAATCATGTTGATGAATACTTTGCTGTAGTCGGGGTTCAGTTGATGTTTTTTGCTGTCCATCACCGACTTGCAGAGCAGCATTGCCTGTTTGTAGTCTTCTTTCTTTTCTTCAGGGGTGCCGTTTACCCTTGCGCCCGCCTTGAAAAGATATACCCTTGCCAGGAAGCCCTGCATCGCTGTTTTCGTCAGTTTCGAAGGCGCTCCTTCAAGGGAATCGTCAACCTTTTCTATGCAGTCTTCCATCTCCTTGACTATCCATTTGAAGATGTCTTCCTCTTTGGTGGCCGGGTAACTGGCTTCTTTATAGTTCTGGGTAGAGCTCAGCCTGAGCGGGACGCTCCCCCAGCACTGGGCCAGATAATAATAGTAGAACGCTCTCAGGAACCTTGCCTGCACTCTCATCTGGCCGTCTTTGTCGAACTCTGTCTTTTCGATTGCTTCGAGGAATGCGTTGGCATTGTTGATCCCGGCGTAGAGAGTGGTCCAGACCCTGTAAATCTCTGCGGTGCCGGAATCGTATGTGTTCATCATCAAGATATTGCTGGTGTTTGATGACCGGTAGAAACAGGTATCGTCGTTCAGGGACAGTTCGAGGGAATAATGCTGTCCGTAGAACTGATAGCTGTTGATGGCGCCGTAAACGCCGTTCAGGGCATACTGCGCTTCCTGTTCCGTAGTATAAAAGGTGTCGGCGCAGATGACGGTAGGTTCCTCGTCCAGAATGCCGCAGGCCGAAACAAAAACTGCAGCAAGCGATAGGGTGAATGTCCGTATATTGTTTTTCATATCATCCGCAATTAAAAGTTTGTCGAAAAGCCGAAGGTCACGCCTTTTGCACGAGGGTAGGCAGACCAGTCGAAGCCTGGAGTCAGGACCGAATTCCTCGTGGAAACTTCGGGATCAGGTCCGGAATAGGATGAAATAGTGAGAAGATTTTCGGCCGTAACGAAAACTCGCATGTTGCTCATTCGTATTCTGCTTGCGATTTTGGCAGGAAGCGTGTAGCCGAGCGAGAGTGTTTTGAGCCGGATGTAAGAACCGTCTTCAACAACTCTCGAAGAATAGACGTACATGCCGCCAGCCCGGACTCTTGGGATGTCGCTGTCGGGATTACGTTCCGCGTGCCAGCAGTTTTTCATTGTAGAGAACTGGTTCAGGTGCGTTCCCTGGGAGTTCTCAAAAATAAGCCTGTTTGCATTTAGAACATCGTTCCCTAAACTCCACTGGAACATGGCAGAAAGGTCGAAACCGTGCCATGTAATGGTATTGCTCCATCCGCCGGTGAGCAAAGGCTGCCCGCATCCGATGATTGTGCGGTCTTCTTCATCTATCAGCCCGTCTCCGTTGATGTCGCGATATTTGGGGTCGCCGGGACGGATTGAAGTGCGCTGCAGTGAAGCCAGATAGGGGATTCCGTCGCGCAGCGTTTCTCCGTTCAGGAATTCGTCAGGTTTATATGTGCCGTCGTAGATGTATCCGAACATCATTCCGGTAGGTTTTCCGACCTGGGTGATATAGGGATATTGGGAGGAAAATTTCATATCCCATGTGACCGATGATACAAGGGAATACTGGTCGTCAACCAGAGCTGTTACCGAGTTCCGGTTGACAGCCATATTGAAGCCCGTGACCCACGACAAAGCGGCGGTGCGGACTGGCACAAGTTCAAGCGAAAGTTCAAGGCCCCTGTTCCGGATGGCTCCGATGTTGATCATGGCAGAAGTGTAGCCGGATGAAGAGGGAAGCGTGGCTTTTAGAAGCAGGTCCCTGGTATCCTTCTGATATAAATCCGCGGTGAATTTTATCCTGTTGTCGAAGAATGCCAGATCGAGACCCAGATCCCATTGGGATGTTGTCTCCCACCTCAGGTCATTGTTCTCCATATTGGACGGATAGTACCCCGGAACTATCTTGCCGTCATACACATAGTCATAAGTCGCGGTGGTTCCCGGTGACGTCGTTATCTGTGAATAGAAATCATAAGGGGTGCTTGTGCGGTTGTTGCCCGTGAGGCCCCAGGAGAGACGCAGTTTTCCGGTATTGAACCATTTGTAGTGTTTCAGGAAATCCTCTCTGTTGAAATTCCATGCAAGCGAAGCGGAAGGGAAGAACCCCCATCTGTTCTTTATCGGAAACTTGGACGATCCGTCCGCCCTGAACGAAGCTGTAAGATAGTAGATATACCTGTAGTTGTAATTGAATCGGCCCAGCCATGACATCAGTCCCCAGTTGTTTGAGTAGGGAGTAACCGTCTGGTATTCACCCGTATGGAGCCCGTTGAGGCCGAGGGCGGCCGTGGTCATCCTGTGAGATTTTATTCCGTTATACGAATGGTCCTGATGCTGGAATGTAAGTCCTGCAAGGGCCTGGATGTGGTGATGCTTTGCAACGGTCTTTGTCCAGTTGAGGGTATTCTCATTCAGCCATGTATAGGATTTCGTATAGTAGATGGATCCGTTGATTCCCCATCCAAGCGAGGAACCCGACCATCCGGTGGAGGTGTTCTCGTTGTTAAAGGTCTCTGCCTGGTTGTCGGTTACGACGTAGCCTCCCGTTACTCTAAGCCGCAGCCCGGGGATGATGTCGTAGTTGAGGGCTGCGTTGGCGGAGAGATAGTTGAACACCCTTCTTTTGTATTCGTTGCGCACGGAGGCGGCAGGATTGAAGCGGTTGTCGTCGGGATTGACGATTTCGGTATCGATAAGACTGTTCAGGAAGTCTTCACTCACATCGCCAAGATAGATTGGTTTAACTGGCCGGTAGCCCCAGACGCTGTACATCAGGTATGCCGACGAACTGCTTGCGTTAAGCGAAGAGGCCGGAGTATTGCCGAGCGTAATGCTTTTCGAATAGTTGAGGTTGAGGTCCAGATTGATTTTTTCGGTAATTCTCTGTGACAGGGAAACCTTGCCGTTGTATCGTTTGAACTCGGAGTTGCGCAGGATCCCGTCCTGGTCTTTCAGTGCGAAAGAGATGTTATATCTGTTACCAACCTTATTGTTGCCACCGGATATTGAAATGTTATAGTCCTGGCTCAGCGCGGTCCTGTAAATCTGGTCCTGCCAGTCCATTGATTTTACGTTGCGGTAGTCCTCCAGGGTATAGGCATCATAGATGGTGGATCCGTTTTCGTCCTTGTCTATGAAATATATGTTTCTCACGCCCGAGGCCTGGCAATAGTCTTCGTGCAATTGCACAAAATCGTAGGCGTTCAACAGCTCTACTTTCTTGGCAATATTGCTCACGTTCATCGAAGCGGAGAAATTGATTTTCGTCTTACCCTCAACACCTTTTTTAGTGGTTATGACAATAACTCCATTGGCTCCCCGCGCTCCGTAAATTGCAGCGGCAGAGGCATCCTTGAGCACGTCAACCGACTCAATGTCGGCAGGATTGAGGGATGTGGCGAAAGAACTTTCGGTTGGAAATCCGTCTATGACATATAGAGGTTCGGAACTCTGGGTGAGTGAGTTGTTTCCACGGATAACGATATTGGATTCCGATCCCACAGCGCCATCCGATGATGAAACCACTACTCCTGCGATCCGTCCTGCTATTGCCTGGTCGAAGTTGGCCGGGCTGGACTTGGTGATGCCTTCCATGTCGAGTTTGGAGACCGATCCGGTCAGGTCGCGTCTGGCAACCGATCCGTAACCCACGGCAACGACCTCGACAGCATCGAGCGTGAGACTTTCTTCTTTCAATACCACCTTGAGTGAATTGCGTCCGGAAAGTTTTTCGCGAGCCTCGTTGTATCCGAGACTGCTGAATACAAGCGTTGCCTGCGGGGAGGTCTTAAGGGAGAAAGTCCCCTTTGTGTCTGTTACGGTGCCGTTGGACATGTTTCCATCTTCGTAAACCGTAACTCCCGGGAGAGGCAGTCCTGCATCGTCGACAACAATTCCGGATATATTCGTAACTCCTCCTTGAGCCCATGCCAGGCAGAAAGGGGCGAACAGTGAAATTGTGATTAACAGCCTTTTGAGCATATTGGTTGAAATTGGTTATCGTTGCAAAGTAAGCACAAATATAATGGGAGCATGGTATAAAATTGTCAAGTCATACACATAAAAATGATCGGAATTGTTATTTTTGTGCCAAAAGTTTATAGAATGAATCTTCGTCTGATATTTCTGATTGTCGCCCTGGTTTCTGGTGCTGCGGAGTCGTATGCCGGAATAATTGTTCCACGCAGCGATCTGGAAAGATTTTCCAACGATCAGATTTGCAGTTTCTACGAAGATGATAACGGTGCGGTATGGTTCAACAATTCCAATACCCTCTATCGTTTCAACGGCATCCGTGCAGAATCGGTGCTCAGTCCGGTTCCGAGCCGCAGAATTACCGGCAATGGGAAGAATCTGTGGCTGCTGTCTTTCCTTACGCTAGTGAGGATGGACACCGTGAACGAGAACTGTTCTTTCTTCCGCTCTTCCGAGGTCAATATGGTAGAGTCTACGCTCTGCGCAGTAGGTGACTCTGTGCTTTTGGCTTACGGCGCCGGTATTTATTCTCCAAGAGGTGATTCCCTCAAACTTGTGCATGTCGTCCCGGAAGGGGAAACATTGACGTGCCTGCTGTCTCTTCGCGACGGAAGGCTGCTTGCCGGTACGAAGCACGGTTTCGTTTATTGCATTGACAGGGACGGCAGCTTGAATCTGATCCATAGGGGAAGAGAGCCGCTTTCCGAACTGTTTGAAGATTCTGCCGGACGAATCTGGCTGGGTTTTTCTTCCTCCGGATTCAGTTGCCTTTCACCTTCATTTATTACGCTTTTCCATTATAGCGATGCTACCGGGCATCCTTCACGGGATACCCGCACCTTTTGTGAAGATGAGAACGGGGATGTATATGCCGGCGGAGTGGATGGAATGTATATGGTTGCTCCGGACGGAAGATGCTCGCGTCTCCTGCTCAACGGCATACCTGACCGGCCCGTATGCCAGCTCTATACGGATAAGAAAGGGGGTGTTTGGGCCGGGACTTATTATGACGGGATTTTCTATTCGAACATTGCTGACAGCCCTCTTAGAGGCATTGCTTCTGATGGTGGCAGCCTGCGCCTCGTAAAAGCCGTTGCCGAAGACCCGAAGGGTGACATCTGGTGCTTCACTGACGGATGCGGTATTTTTCGATTCAACCCTCAGAAGGAAGTCTTCCGTATGATCGAACCGGGGAAACAGATCAAATTCCAATGTGCATATTATGATTTTGAAACATCGTATGTGTGGGCTGGAGAATATAAAGGCAGCCTGATATGTTTCAATACTGCCCGTCGTAACGTTAAAAGGATAGCTGTTACTGACACCCTCGGACGGAATGTAATGGAATCAATCCGGTGTATAACCGGGGACGGGAGGCAGCTTCTTATAGGTGGAGACCACGGGATATGGTTCTTCGATCCGAAGAAGGAAACCTCGGTCAGCAGGAAAATGCCCGGAGTAGAGAGAATTGTTTATAGTTTTTGCTTTGATCAGGACAATCCTGATATCCTTTGGGTAGGATCGAACGGTTTGTTCAGATATTCTATGAGTAAGCAGACTCTGGAGCCCTTTGCGGAAGGATATTCTCAACTGCGGACGTGCAAATGTGCAGGCATTGTTCCTGATGGCGACGGCGGCATCATTGTAGGAACTGCCGGCTTCGGGGTGGTGAGGATCCGTGGAGAGCAGATTGAATACTTTACCGATAAAACATCGGGACTGTACGATAATTTCGTGAGCAATGTAGCCATGGTTTCGCAAGATGTGGTTGCGGTCAGCACCAGGTCGGGACTGTCGATGCTGGATATGGATAAGCACATCTGTATGAATTACCACAGCGGCAACGGACTCATGAATACTTCGTTCAGGAGTTGCGGTTGCATGTTCGAATGCCAGGATGGAACTGTTCTTATAGGAGGAAAAGACGGAGTGGAGAGACTTCTTCCGGAAAAAATCCGTTTTTCCGATGATCCGGTACCGTTCGGACTTGATTATTTGTATGTGAACAATGCCAGGTTGATGCTTCCGCATCCTATTCCTGATGGATATGAGGTAGAACTGAATTACAGACAGACCAATTTCACCGCAAACGCCGCCCTCTTCGATCATAAACGCATAAATTCCTGTGTGATGCAGTATATGCTTGAAGGTTTCGACAGCGGCTGGAAGGATTTCTCACCGGAGACCCCTATAAATTATATGAATATGGCCCCCGGGCGATATGTGTTGCGCGTGCGTGCCGCACGGAGCATGTCGACTCCGTTTTCCGAAACATCCCTGAAACTGATTATACACCCGGCCTGGTATGCAAGTACGCCGGCCAGGGTGATTGAAATCATTCTCCTGATAGCAATCATAGCGTCAATTCTGTCCCTTTTGTATTCGAGGATACTATTGCATGAACGTCTTAAAAGTCAGGAAAGGGAAAATGCGGAACGCACCAGGCTGTTCATAAACATCTCCCACAGGCTCAGGACTCCGTTGACTTTGGTCATAGGGCAGCTTGAATACTTTTTCCGCACGTATGGCGATAAATTCCCTGGCCGAAAGAATATCGAAACATCCTATCGTCATGCGAAGGATATGAGTAACATTATCTCCGAATTTGTAGATATAGAAAACAATGTGGACGCTGAAAATGGGATGGAGCAGATAGATACGGCTGCGGATACGGATGTGCGAAATCCGCTCAATCCGTATTCCATGCTGATAGTGGATGACAATGCGGATATCCGTTCGCATCTGCGGACCGTGTTCTCGTCTTCATACGAAATAATCGAAGCAAAAGATGGTGCGGAAGGACTGGTTAAAGCAAAAAAAATGCAGCCGGACATCATTATCAGCGATGTCCAGATGCCCATCATGGACGGCATCACCATGTGTTCGGAACTGCGACAGAATTACGAAACCAGCCATATTCCGATCATTCTCCTTACGGCACACGCCTCAGAAAAACATAACCAGGAAGGAATACTTGCCGGTGCCGACGATTATATAACCAAGCCTTTCAGTCTCAACCTGCTGGAAGCCAAATGCCGCAATCTTATACGTAGCCGGAAACAGTTGAAAGATCACTACAGTCTTCCCGGAAACGTGGATGCTTCGCGCCGGGGAGCCTTGCGTGATTCCCGCTACCTTAACTCGGTGATAGGTGCCGTAGAGAGAAACCTGCATTCGGGAGATATCGGCGTTCCCAGGATATGTTCCGAACTGGGGATCAGCAAAACCAGTTTGACCTCCAATTTAAAAAGAATCACGGGAATGACTCCCCGGGCCTTTATAGAGGATATCAAACTGCAACATGCCGCAAGGATGCTGAGAGATACTTCCATGCCAATAAATGCCATATCCGACAGCCTTGGATTCAGTGATCCAAAATATTTTACCCTTTGCTTCAAACGAAAATACGCTTGTACGCCAACCGCGTACAGGCAAACCAATTGAATTTATTATATTTGCAGGCTAGGAACCATTTTATAGTATCGATATGACCCTGAAGGAAGCTATATTACTCCGCCATAGCGTAAGACGCTATACCGAGGTCCCGATCGAATCTGAAAAAATTGAGATCCTCCGGGCGGCCGTGAACAAGGCCAACGAGGCATCTAACCTGAACATTCAGCTCGTTACGAATGAGCCGAAGGCCTTTTCAACCGGGAATTTCTTCCATTTTGAGTATGGGTATTTCCGGGGTGTGCGGAACTATCTTGTGATGGCCGG
This sequence comes from uncultured Bacteroidia bacterium, assembly GCA_902767465.1. Lineage (GTDB taxonomy): Bacteria > Bacteroidota > Bacteroidia > Bacteroidales > UBA932 > Cryptobacteroides. The sequence goes on along the minus strand of CACXHM010000005.1, from coordinate 11,693 downwards.
TCCTGCCGACAAGGCCTCGAAGGAAGCTATAGGATATGAGGGCGAAAAGATCGTTCTCCTCGCTCAGACGCTTGGGCTCAACAGCTGTTGGGTAGGACTCACCTACAGAGAGGTTTCGGGTGTTTTCCGTCGTCGTCCCGGCGACCGCATCCATTGCGTCATCGCCCTGGGTTACGGCGAAACCCAGGGCGTCCAGCACAATCTCAGGCCAATAGAGTCGTTCATCGCGGCCGATGCCCATCTGCATCTTCCCGACTGGTTCCTGGAAGGGATGAAGGCTGCGGTGCTTGCGCCCACTGCGGTAAACCAGCAGAAGTTCTGCTTCTCCCTCGAGAACGGCAACGTGGTAGAAGCCAGGACGCGTTTTTCCCTGATCGGTTACACCCATGTAGATCTCGGGATAGTAAAATGCCACTTCGAGATCGGTGCCGGGGCGGAAAACTTCTCTTGGAAGTAATATGAACAGAAACCTCGCGATTCTGATTGTCGCTGCTTTTGCCGCATTTGCGGCACCAGCTGTAGCGCAGCCGGGCAGCATGCACCTGTCGTATAATGTCCGGTTCAATTATCTGTTCGACAATCGTGAATTCGATGCCTCGGATGAGAAATACATTGAATCGGAAACTTACTTTGCAGCGCAGCTTTTGCCTCAGATCGGGATTCTGTTTACGGATGCTTCCGGCACATCCCATTCCATCGTGGCTGGGGTGAGCATTCTTCGGGACATGGGTTCGGGCAAAAAGCCGTCGGGCTCTTTCGATGATCTGTCGTTATGGTACGGCGCCCAGCACTCTTTTGGGAGAGGACGCAACCTGGAGGCTTCGGCCGGCATATTCCCAAGACTTATGTCCGATGACGGATTGTATTCCAATGCCATATGGAGCGATGTGCTGCGTTTTTATGACAGCCATTTCGAGGGACTTCTGATGAAATACTCCGCACCGTGTTTCTATGCGGAACTCGGCTGTGACTGGCTGGGAAAGAAAACCGATACGACTCGCGAGCGCTTTCAGATTTTCTCTGCCGGCAAATGGAATCTGCTCGACTGGATTCAGGCAGGATGGTCTGCAAGCTTCTATCATTATGCAACTTCGGGAGTCGCGAGTAATGTTATAGACAATCATTTGATAAACCCGTGGCTGCAGTTTTCCGTGCCCGGCAGGGTTGATTTATCGCTGAAAGCGGGGCTGCTGGCCGGCTACCAACGGGCCAGAGACATCGATGAACGTCCACATATCCCGGTTGGTTCAGAAATTGCTTTTCGTGCGGGATGGAAGAGTCTGAGTGTGAAAAACAGTGCATATTTCGGGGATGATCAGAATATTTATTACGACTGTCCGGCTCCCGAGGGAGGAATCTATGGGGCGAATCTCTACAGGGGAGACAACTGGTACCGTGATTTCTACGACAGGGTTGATTTGTCCTGGAATCCCCGCATAGGCAAAAAGACGAGGCTCCTGATGATGGCCTCTTTCCATTTCGATCGTGACGGGTATCTTGGCTGCCGTCAGGTCGTCGGATTCAAAACCGATTTTTAACAGTACTGCGATGATTTGTACCTGTATACAATATAAGACTTACGAAGAGATCCTGTCCATCCTGGATGATCCGTGGGTGGAACTTGCAGAAATAAGGCTGGACCGTTGCAAACTGACGGAGAACCAGATAGAAGACCTTTTCAGCAATACCGACACTCCGCTGATAGCGACCTGTCGTATTGCAGAAGCCGGTGCGGGGATGTCGGAAAGGCTGCTCTCGCTCGCTGTCCGGAGCGGAGCCCGTTTCGCAGATCTGGAACTTGATGCCGATGCGGCTTTCAGCAAGCGTTTCCGCAATCTCTGCCATGAGTGCGGAACCGAGTTAATCCGCTCATATCACGATCATTCCGGAACCCCAGACCTAAGCTATCTTAAACAGATCGAGGCCCGTTGCTACCGGTACGGAGCCGACATTGCCAAGGTGGTCACTACGGCAAGCGGTCCAGACGATGTTTCACGCATACTTTCATTGTATTCAAAGGATGCGGCTTCTTCTGTCGCGGCCGGGAAACTCGTTGCCTTTGCAATGGGAGCGGAAGGACGCGACTCCCGTATTGCCTGCCTGAAGGCCGGCGCCCCTTTCAGCTACGCTGCCCTTTCTGCGGAGGATGCCACCGCTCCGGGACAGATTGACTATGTCACCATGCATAGAGAGGTGTATGGCAATTTTCTGGGTTTCTTCCGAAACGAACTCCAGATGCCGGCATCCAAAAGTTTTGCTCAGAGAGCGATTATCGCTGCCGCCCTTGCAGACGGACGCAGCCATCTCCGCGGGTATTCTCCCTGCGAAGACAGTGAATCCGCCATTGCTGCAGCACGTTCACTCGGCGCCACCGTCCGGCTCGATGGCAACACTCTCACGATAGATGGAACAGGCGCTGCGCATACCTCTCTTGAAAGTCTTCATGTCGGGGAATCCGGACTGCTCGCGAGGCTGATGATTCCTCTTCTTGCCATAATAAATGATGGGGATACGGTGCTCACCGGCGAAAAAACTCTCAGCCACCGTCCGCTGAAGGGCGTCAGCGACATTATGGCCTCATTCGGGGTCGTTGTCCGTGAAAACACTGTTCCTCTCCGCATCCAGGGCAGCCTTATCCCGGGGGTGGCGGAGATATCCGGGAAAGACGGATCGCAGCTCATCTCGGGCCTTCTGGGTGCTCTGCCTTTGTGCGACAAGCCTTCCACGCTCATTGTCACCGAGCCGAAGAGCATACCATACATGTTTATAACCTGCGACGTGGTGAAACGTTTCGGCATAAAGATCTCCTCCGAGATGGAGGGAGATGCTCCGATGATAGAAGATCAGGACTGGAGTGCATGTACCGGCATCACTTTCAAAATACGCGGCAACCAGCACTACCACGCTACCGATTTCGATATAGAAGCCGATTGGAGCAGCGCCGCAAATTTCCTTGTTGCGGGAGCCGTTTTCGGCAAGGCAGAGGTTTCAGGGCTGGATACTTCTTCTCTTCAGGCCGACCTAGCAATTGCCGATATTCTGGTCCAGGCCGGGGCGGTTGTCTCGGAAATGGATGGTCTGGTGTGTGTGTCGCGGGCTCCGCTTGAGGCCTTTGAGGCAGATCTGAACAATTCACCCGACATCTTCCCTACGGTGGCGTTGCTTGCCGCTTTCTGTGTCGGGGAAAGTGTGATTTCCGGTGTCGCCCGCCTTCACGGCAAGGAAAGCGACCGAGCCGCAGCCATTCTGGAGATGCTCTCCGGGCTTGGAGTGTCCGCCCGCATCGAAGGAGATGATTTGATTGTGGCGGGAGAATCGCTTGTTTCGCGTATCATGAACCACCGGATGCTGCGTGGCGGCCGCTTTGCTACCCATGGAGACCATCGCATGGCAATGGCCCTCCGGATAGCCGCAATAGGCGCCGACAGGCCCGTCGAGATCGATGACCCTTCCTGCGTGGCAAAATCCTTCCCCGGCTTTTTTGAAATGTTTGACGGTGGAATGCATTCTGCTGATTATTAGTGATTTATATAAAACGATTGCTGCTTTTTTGCTGCAGACGTTTTGCGTAATTGTTTGTTTATTAAGGATTTGTACTCCACATATGAAAAGAGGCGTTTTACTTTTTCTTTTCGCTTTTTGTTCCGTTTGTGCGATGGGCAGGCAGCTGCCTGACAGGTTTGATGTCAAGGCTAAGTTTTCCAGTCATGTGCAGGGGGTAGCTGTAGATACAACAGCAGGATGTTTTTATCTTTCTTTTACCACGAGCCTGGTAAAAACCGATTACGAAGGTAATGTTCTTGCAAGGGTGGATTCAATCAACGGGCACCTTGGAGCTATGACCTTTGATCCTTCTCGCAGGAAACTGTACGCTTCCCTCGAGTGCAAGGATGATGAAATCGGCCGTGGGATTGCCAGGAAACTGGATAAAGCGGCTTATACCCTCGCGGAAACCAGATTTTACATTGTGGTGTTTGATGTGGACCGCCTTGGCGACAAGAATCCTGAACAAGCCATGCAAAAATATGAGGTATCTGAAGCGATTCTTGACTATAAAACCAAATACGGATGTTCCGGAATTGACGGTGTTGCCATAGCTCCTCAGATCGGTAAAAAAAACGGTAAGCCGTGCCTCTATGTAGCATATGGTATCTACAGTGACACATCGCGTCGGGACAATGACCACCAGGTTCTGCTTGAATATAGCCTGGACAGGTTCTCCAGGGCGGGGGGCAGCCCGAAAATCAGTCGCAAGCTGTTCGTATTCACCGGGAATACCACGTGGGGAATCCAGAATATGTGCTACGACTGTAAAACCGGCTGCATCTTTATGGCGGCATATGCCGGAAAGAAACCGGAATATCCGAATTTTACCCTTTTTGCCGTGCCGGTAAATCAGAAGCCTGTCAAGAAAGCACTTCGAGGGCTGGAGGCCGATGGCAGCCATCTTTCCCTGGCGCTTTGGCAAAAAGGCCTGGTGAGCAGTACCAAAGGCTTGCGCGGATGGTATTTCCCACAGGCCTCTACGGGTTTCTGTACTGTCGGGAATGGAACGTGGTTTGTGTCGGTTCCAAAGAAACTGCGCAGTAAAACCCAGACAGCAACGGTACGTCGTTACGTCTGGACGGAAAAATCCTCAGATTCCTGGCTGGTTCTCCCTGCGGAATAGGCTAAAGCAGATCGGCGAGCACTATTGCCGTCATGGCCTCCACAACGACCGGGGTTCTTAAAGCAAAACAGGCATCATGGCGTCCCTTTATCTGGAGGGTTGTCTGTCTTTTGTTTTCGAAATCCCAGGTCTTTTGAGGCTTTGCTATGCTGGAAGTGGGCTTGAAAGCCACTCGGAACACTATTGGCGCTCCGTTGGTGAGTCCGCCGTTGATACCTCCTGCACCGTTTTTAACCGGACCTTCGGGCCCGAACGGGTCGTTGTGCTGCGAACCCTTCATCCGCGCAGCTTCGAAACCGTCTCCAAACTCTATTCCACGGACACCGGGAATTGCAAAAATGGCGTGAGCTAAACAACTTTCCACGGAATCCCAGAAAGGGTCACCTATGCCTACCCCGAGGCCGGTGGCCGTACACTCTACTATGCCTCCCAGCGAATCCCCTTCGTCGGAGACTGCCTTCAATAACTCGTTCCAGCGCGAAGCATCTCTCTCGCCACCAATCTCCAGCAGCCTTGCTGAAATTTTAACGTCCAACTTCTGTGGCGCTTCTTCAGTGCCATAATCTGCATTCAGGATTTTCTTTGCAACTACCCCCGCTGCCACTATGGGCAGTGTCAGGCGACCCGAAAAGTGTCCTCCGCCACGGGGATCGTTTGCGAAATTATATTTTATGTTAGCCGTGAAATCGGCATGTCCGGGGCGGGGGATCGATGCAAACTGCTCGTAGTCCTGACTCTGTACATTGGAGTTCCAGAAAACAATCGTAAGAGGGGCTCCGGTGGTGTATCCGTCCAGCACGCCGCTCAGAATCTTTGGCCTGTCCGCCTCGCGGCGAGGGGTTGTGCCTATTGCACCGGGAGCCCTGCGGGCGATGTCGGCATCAAAATCCGCTTCCGAAAGCGGAATGTTCTCCGGCACGCCGTCCAGTACGACGCCTATTGCCGGTCCGTGGGATTCCCCGAAAATGGAAACCTTGAAGTATTGCCCAAAAGTGTTCATGGACACAAAGATAAACAAAATGATTATCTTTGCAGACTATGGCAGAAGAAAAAGACATCCTCGCTGCGGCTGTATCCAAAGAGTACAGCGAGGGCTTTGTGACAGATATAGAACAGGAATTCATTCCGAAGGGGTTGAATGAAGATATCATCCGTCTGATTTCGGCCAAGAAGGATGAACCGGCCTGGCTTTTGGATTTCCGGCTTGATGCATTCCGCAAATGGCGGCAGATGACTCCGCCGGCGTGGGGGCATCTGAGCCGTCTTCCGAAGATAGACTTCCAGGATATCATTTACTACGCTGCCCCCAAGAAAGATGAGGAGCGTCCAAAGGAGATAGATCCCGCCCTGCAGGAGACTTTCGACAAACTCGGCATTCCGATAAGGGAGCGGGAAGTGCTTGCGGGTGTAAAATCCAAAGTGGCCGTAGATGCGGTTTTCGACAGTGTATCGGTGAGTACCACCTTCCGCAAGACCCTTGCCGGAATGGGCATTATTTTCTGCTCTTTCAGCGAGGCGGTGCGCGAACATCCCGACCTTGTCCGGAAGTACCTTGCAACCGTGGTTCCGGTGGGCGACAATTTCTATGCAGCGCTCAACTCGGCAGTTTTCTCCGACGGATCCTTCTGCTATATCCCCAAGGGAGTGAAGTGCCCGATGGATCTCAGCAGCTATTTCCGCATCAATGCCAGCGGCACCGGCCAGTTCGAGCGCACGCTCATCATAGCGGACGAAGGGGCGAGTGTGAGTTACATGGAGGGATGCACGGCCCCTATGCGGGATGAGAACCAGCTGCATGCCGCGGTTGTGGAGATAATCGTAGAAAAAGATGCAGACGTGCGTTATAGCACCGTGCAGAACTGGTATCCGGGAGATGCGCAGGGGCGGGGTGGAATATTGAATCTTGTCACCAAGCGAGGGCTCTGCCGGGGGGAGAACAGTCATCTGAGTTGGACGCAGGTGGAAACGGGTTCCGCCATAACCTGGAAATATCCTTCCACGGTGCTGATGGGCGACAATTCCAGCAGCGAGTTCTATTCGGTTGCTCTTACCGGTAACTTCCAGCAGGCGGATACCGGCACGAAAATGATTCATATCGGGAAGAATACCCGAAGCCGCATCGTCTCCAAAGGCATCTCTGCGGGGCACAGTGAAAACTCCTACCGCGGACTTGTCCGCATTAACCCCGGAGCGGTGAACGCCCGCAACCACAGCCAGTGCGACAGCCTGCTCATAGGGAGCGAATGCGGGGCACACACCTTCCCTGTGATTCGTAACTCCAGCCCTTCTGCAATCGTGGAACATGAGGCCACCACCTCCCGGATCAGCGAGGACCAGTTGTTTTATTGTAACCAGAGGGGTATATCTCCGGATGATGCGGTGGGACTCATAGTGGGAGGCTATGCGCGGGAAGTCCTGTCGCGGCTTCCTATGGAATTCGCTGTGGAAGCTCAAAAACTTTTATCTGTAAATCTTGAAGGATCAATAGGATAATGAAATATCTACTCGAAATACACGACCTCCATGCAGGTATAGCCGGAAAGGAAATCCTCCACGGCATCAACCTGTGCATCCCAAAAGGGGAGATTCATGCGATAATGGGCCCTAACGGAGCCGGCAAAAGCACGCTTGGCGCTGTTCTTTCCGGCCACCCCGACTATGTTGTAACCTCCGGAAGCATAAGCTTCGCGGGAAAGGATCTGCTTGCGATGAGCCCCGAGGAGCGCTCCTGGGCAGGACTGTTTCTTTCGTTCCAATACCCGATCGAAATCCCCGGAGTGAGCATTACGTCCTTCATGAAAGCGGCGGTGAATGCAAGGCGCAAAGCTGCCGGTGAACTTGAACTCAGTCCGGCACAATTCCTTAAACTTTTAAAAGAGAAGATGTCGCTGGTGGGGATGAAGGGCGAATTTGCCAGGAGGGAAGTGAACGTCGGTTTCAGTGGAGGAGAAAAAAAACGCTCTGAGATCTTTCAGATGGCGATGCTGGATCCCGTCCTAAGCATACTCGACGAGACTGACAGCGGTCTGGACGTGGATGCTCTCAAGATAGTTGCCGACGGTGTGAACTCCCTTCACAGCCCGCAGAAATCCGCTCTTGTGATAACCCATTACAGGCATCTTCTGGATTTGGTCAAACCCGATATCGTACACGTCCTCAAGGGAGGGCGAATAGTTGCAGAAGGCGGGATGGAACTCGCCGACCGTATCGAAAAATATGGATTTGAAGGCATAGATGGATAGGATATACAGGATAGGTATCGATGAGGTGCCTCGGCATCTTACCCTGAATGAGCAGGAACACCTCCGGCTCACTTTTGTCGTCATGCCCGGCATCAGCGCCGACATTCCATTCGAAATCAATATCGGTAGAGAAGGGGTGAACCTTGAGATTCTTGGGTTGTACCTCAGTCCTCACAGCGAACAGGTCCACTTTAAGGTGACCGTCCGCCACCTAGTCGGGGGCTCGCACTCATCCCAGCTTTTCCGGGGAATTGTAGGCGGCAAGGCCAGAGCCAGATTTGACGGGTTGGTGTATGTAGCAAAAGATGCCCAGAAAACCGAAGCCTTTCAAGAGAATCATTCCATCCTCCTTTCTGAAGGAGCGGTTGCCGAGACGCACCCCCAACTGGAAATTTATGCCGATGACGTCAAGTGCTCGCACGGTGCCACCTGCGGGTATTTGAATCCTGATGAACTCTTTTATCTCCGCAGCCGTGGCATTCCTGAGAAGGAAGCCCGCAAGATGCAGATGATATCTTTCATCTCCCCGGTGATCGGCCATCTCCCCGAAGACTTGCAGCAGCAGATAATTTCCCGATTATGATTCTGCGCCCAAATGTGAAACTTAACTTCGGGCTCCGGGTGCTGGGAAAGCGTCCGGATGGTTTTCATGAGTTGGAGACGCTTTTTGTGCCTTGCTACGCATACTGCGATGAACTGTCGGTTATTCCTTCGGAGAAGTTCAGCATTGAAATCGACGGTCCCTGTTATCGTGGATGGGATCCTCGCGAAGACCTGACTGCACGTGCGTGGAGGTTGTTCTACGATGAATTCGGAATAGATCCCGTACAAATCAGGCTTTTCAAATATTCTCCGGTCGGGGCAGGACTCGGAGGCGGATCAGCCGACGGTGCCTTCGCGCTTAAGGCGTTTAACGATATCTTTTCTCTTGGATTGTCCGACGGTGAGTTGGCATCTTTTGCGGCAAAACTCGGATCCGACTGTCCGTTTTTTATATACAATCGTCCGATGCTCGCTACCGGACGTGGGGAGATTTTAGAAGAGTTTGATCTGGATCTTTCTGCATTCCGTGTCGAAGTTGCTGTGCCTGAAGGGGTTTCGGTGAACACAAAGGAAGCGTATGCCGGACTGGATAATGAGAACGTAAATTCGGACTCCATGCCTCTTTTTGAAGTGCTGAATCTGCCGGTCGTGCAATGGCGTAACCATTTGGTCAATGACTTTGAACGAAGTGTTTTTCCTTCACATCCTGAAATTACCGCTCTCAAGCAGCGTTTCTACGACGACGGAGCCCTTTATGCCTCGATGTCCGGCTCCGGCTCCTCCGTATTTGCTTTATTCCCTGCGAAAAACTAACTTCGCGCCATGAAACGGTATTTTAAATACCTTCTTTTTGTTGTTCTGTCTTTTGCTTATTTTTATGCAAATGCACAGATAACCAAGGTCAGGGGAAGGGTGACTGATGAAAACGGAGAGGGACTCCCCTTTGCTGCTGTTTATTTCAAAGATACGCAGATCGGCATCACCACCGATCTTGACGGGTGGTATAATCTTGAAACCAAGGACCTTTCCCAGACAGTACTCGTTGCTCAGCTTCTTGGATATGTCGGCAGCGAGACCACAGTGGTGCCCGGACAGTTCAATAATGTTTATTTTACCTTGAAACTGGCCGACAACCGGCTTCCCGGGGCCAAGGTGAAGGCCGACAATCGCAAAGCCCGTGAGCTTCTTGCAAATATTCAAAAGCATCGTGATAAGAACGATCCCGACAACCATCCTGAGTACACGGCAAGAATCTATAATAAGATAGAACTTGATCTCACGCACCCTGCCGAACAACTGCGCTCCAAGGCATTTAATCGGAATTTCGGATTTGTATTCGACTATATCGACACATCTTCGGTGTCGGGAGTGCCTTATCTGCCGGTGATGATTTCCGAAACCGTTGCCGAGCGTACGCACAGTTCAAATCCGGAAGCGAATTATGAAAAGGTCATCGGAAACCGTCTTTCCGGTCTTAACGCAGACGGTAACAATATGTTGGGACAGTTCACCGGTTCAATGCACCTTAAGGTTAACTTCTACCGTCCTTTCATAAATGCGTTCGATGTCCAGTTCCCGTCTCCGATACAGGAAGGGGGACTGATGTTTTACAATTATTATATCATTGACACCCTTGTCGTTGACTCCCGCAAGACGCTGCTTGTGCGTTACCATCCTAAACCGCTGGTGTCCACTCCAGCCTTCGACGGAGAGATGCGTATCGATGCGGAGGATTTTGCCATCCGAAGCATACACGCAAATATGCGAAACACCACCAATGTAAACTGGTTGCGGGATCTTGTGATAGATGCTGAATATGCCCGTCAGCAGGATTCTACCTGGTTCTATAAAAAAGACCGCCTGTATGCGGATCTTTCCCTTTCGCTGAAAGATTCTTCCCAGATGCTGTCATTCATCGGCACGCGGGAACTCGACTGGACCGATGTGCGTTTCAGCATCGACAGGTCAAAGCCGAAAGCCTTGGTCGAGATGGACGATGAGGCCAATAATCGCGACGACTCCTTCTGGGCTTCGGAACGTCCGGTTCCCCTGACCGAGAAGGAAGAGCAGGTGTATGCAATGGTTGAGAGGGTCAAATCCGTCCCTGTTTTCAAGTCATTCTACGATGTCGTTTATACTTTGATAAACGGTTACGCAGAGTTCGGGAAAATAGGGGTGGGCCCATATTATAAATTGCTGAGTTACAATAATTCAGAGGGATTGCGTCCTCAGATAGGCCTCCGCACTTCAAAGGATTTCAGCCGCACCGACAGGTTTACGCTGTACGGAGCGATAGGAACAAGGGATCTTGTGCCTAAAGGCGGGATTACCTGGGAGCATCTTTTCAGTCGCATTCCAGAAAGAAAACTCACGCTGGAGGCCAAGTACGATGTATATCAGATGGGCAGCGGTTTCAACTCATTTACGGAAGGCAACGTGTTTGCGACAGTATTCGGCGGCAGCAACGATACGCGGCTTGCCATGATGTCGTCTTTTAACGGAAGCTATAAGATTGAGGCATCCAGATCACTCGACCTTGAATTTGGAGCTGATTTCCGAAGGTATTTTGCCACGGAGAGGGATTGGGTGAAGGAATCCATGCAGGTGCCTATGTATGCACCGGACTCATCCCGTATCGGAAGCGTTGCATCCAACGAACTGTTTGCTTCTCTGCGTTTTTGCAAGGACGTTACCGTAAACCGCGGCCTGTTCAGCAAATCTGACGTATATTCCGACCATCCTTCCATTGTCCTGTCCATAGCCGGATCTGTGCCTGGCCTGCGAAAAGACGATTATGGATATCTGCGTCCCGAGTTTACTCTGCGGTGGAGCCCGCGCATCCCGCCTTTCGGGATTTCCAAGATCTATGTAAATGCCGGAAAGGTTTTCGGTACGGTGCCATATCCGCTGCTGCATCTGCATGAGGGAAACAGCACTATGCTGATGGACCGTTTCTCCTTTGCTTGCATGGATTATATGGAATTCGTCTCAGATACCTGGCTTACAGTCTTCTACAACCATTGCTTCAACGGCTTTTTCCTGGGTAAAATACCCCTTATAAGGAAGTTGGGCCTGCGGGAAGAATTCTCTTTCAAGGCAGCCTGGGGCAGTCTCGACGACAAAAACAATGGGAATGTGACTACGGTGGACCCTTCGAAGATGCTCTCTCCGATGCTGTTCCCGAACGGGACTTCCTCACTGGGGGGTCAGCCGTATATTGAATTCGGCGCCGGCGTGTC
>CACXHM010000004.1 GCA_902767465.1 uncultured Bacteroidia bacterium | reverse complement strand
TGTAATGGACCTTGTACGCGTCAGCGTCGGCTACAACTATGGTCTTCTCGACCGCAATGCAAACGACAGCTTCAGCGACAAATGCAGCGGTGTCCACTTTGGCGTAGCATACCTCTTCTAAAATATAGCAGCCTGAGTGCTGCAGTCTGAAATAACGAAGCCGGCTAGATTTTTAGTCGGCTTCATCTTTGTCTCCGGTCTGAGACGACCCCCTCCATGAAGGGCACCCTCCCCCTGGCCGGGGGTGGCAGGTCTGCTCAAAGGCCTCAGCCTTCAAATAAAGAGCTATTCTTTAACGAAAAACTTCCAGTGAAAGATCAGAAGATAGAAAGCCCCTACCGTGACGCAGGAATCGGCAAAATTGAATACCGGGCTGAAGAAAAGCACGTCGCCGGCAGCATTGTGGATAAGCGGGAAATAGAACATGTCCACAACCTTGCCGAACATGAACGGAGCATAACCCCAGATAATGCCATAAAAGAGGCAATCGATAATATTACCAAGCGCACCGGCTGTAATCAAAGTCAAACCGACCAATACGCCGGTTGGAGCATTTTTCTTGCGGTCGAGCGAAGAAATCCACCAGCATAACGCTCCGAAAAGCACAATGCGGAACAGCGACAGCAGAAACTTTCCGACCGATCCTCCGAATTTCATGCCGAAGGCCATGCCCTCATTCTCCACGAAGCAGAGCCTGAACCAGTTTCCTATCACATAAATCTGCTCTCCAAGCTGCATATTGGTCTTGACCAGGTATTTTACCACCTGGTCAATAACCACGAGCAATATTCCCAGCAAAAGCAGACGGACGCCTCTGGAAAATTTCATACTATCAGTTCTTTCCTTGTTTGGCGAGCATCTCCTTAGCCTCCACGGTCAGTGTTGCGTGAGGCACCAGACGAAGGCGCTCCTTGGGAATAAGTTTACCTGTCACGCGGCAAATGCCGTATGTTTTGTTTTCAATGCGAACAAGGGCAGCCTCAAGGTTTTTGATAAACTTGTACTGGCGCTGGGCAAGCTGGCTCGCCTCTTCCTTGGTGAGTTGGTTGGCACCATCGTCCTCCACCGTACGGAACGAGGGAGAAGTGTCTTCGATGTCATTGTTGCCCCCATGCATGACCACGCTGCGGAGAGTATTGTACTCCGCACGGGCTTTGTCCAGCATACCTTCGATGATCTGCTTGAACTCGGCAAGCTCCTCATCGGAATAACGTGTTTTAACCTGGTCTTCCATAGGACGAACTATTTACGTGAAACATTTATCTTTATCGAACTCTCATTCCACTCGACTTCGGCACCCTCGCCTTCGGAGGCAAGACTGACCGACAGAGCAAGTGTCTGAGAAGCAATATATTCTGTATAATCTTTAAGGGAAGATTCTATTTCTTCATATTCGGCTCCGGAGGCCACAATTACCACATCCACCCTGTCGGTAACTTCAAATCCGCTGTCCTTGCGGATATTCTGGATGCGGTTGGTGAGTTCGCGTGCAGTTCCCTCTTTTATCAGATTATCGTTCAGACGGGTGTCGAGAGCAACGGTGAGAGGGCCCTCGGATGCCACGAGCCAACCTGGCATGTCTTCCGATATGATCTCATAGTCTTCCGCAACGAGGGAAACAGGGCCTGACGGAAGCTGGAGAGTATAATCGCCCGCCGCCTGTATTGCCGAAATAGTGGCTTGGTCAAGAGCCGCAAACGCTGCAGAAATCTCCTTCATCTGCGCACCATACTTTTTCCCGAGTATGCGGAAATTGGGCTTGATCTTTTTGGTAATGATGCCTGTGGTGTCGGAAAGGAATTCCGCATCCTTCACATTAACCTCGTTAAGGATCAAGTCCCTAACTTTTTCAAGACGCATACGCACCTTGTCGGACATCACGGGAATAATCATCTTTGCAAGCGGCTGACGGACCTTGATATTCACTTTGCGACGAAGGGCAAGCACCAGAGATGTGGCCTTCTGCGCAAGTTCCATGCGTTCCTCAAGTTCCGGATCAATCAAGCTCTCATCAGCTTCTGGCATGCGTTCAAAGTGAATGCACTCTGCACCCGGAACCAGGTCAAGCCATAGTTCATCCATAAAGAATGGTGCAATAGGTGCCGACAGCAGAGCAACGGTCTTAAGAGCCTCGTATAGAGTGCTGTACGCCGCCCGTTTGTCATCTGTCAGCCCGCCTCCCCAGAAGCGTTTGCGGTTTAGACGAACGTACCAGTTGGAGAGATGGTCACAGACAAAAGTCTGAATGAGGCGTCCAGCGGTTGTAATGTCGTAGTCCTCATAGGCAGCGCGCACGTCGCGGATGAGGCTGTTCTGCATGGAAATGATCCAGCGGTCGATCTCGGAAACGCTGCCGCTGATCTGCGGACGGGCAATGCCCGTACCGGGCTCCCCTTGCGGGACACGGACGGGCCCTTTGCCCGTCGCGGAGGGGTTGGGCGAGGCAGCGTTTTCCGGCTGCCAGCCATCCACGTTCGCATACAACGCAAAGAAAGAGTAGGTGTTGTATAACGTACCGAAGAACTTGCGGCGCACCTCATCCACTCCCGACTCATCAAAGCGCAGATTGTCCCAAGGCTGGGCATTGGTAAGCATATACCAGCGGAGAGCATCGGCACCGTATTTATCGAGCTCTTTGAAAGGATCTACGGCATTGCCGAGACGTTTGCTCATTTTGTTGCCGTCCTTGTCAAGGACAAGTCCGTTCGATATCACGCGCTTGAAGGCAGGGGTCCCGCTCACCATTGTGTGAATGGCATGCAGGGTATAGAACCAGCCGCGGGTCTGATCCACACCTTCCGCTATAAAATCTGCGGTCTGGCCGAAATCGGCGCTGTCTTTGCCGCGAAGTCCGGTCTGGGCATAGGGCATGGAGCCGGAGTCGAACCATACGTCGATAAGGTCACTCTCGCGAACCATTTTCTTTCCGGAAGGGCTTACCAGGAAGATATTGTCAACATAGGGCCTGTGAAGGTCAATGCGGTTGTAGTTGTCCAGACTCATGTCGGCTGGATCGAAGCCCTTATCCTTAAGAGGGTTGGACGGCATGATGCCAGCTGCCACAGCCTTCTCGATCTCTTCGTAGAACTGTTTTAGGCTGCCTATGCAAATTTCCTCCTTTCCGTCTTCTGTGCGCCAGATTGGCAGGGGTGTCCCCCAGAAACGGCTCCTGCTGAGATTCCAGTCCTGGATATTTTCAAGCCACACGCCAAAGCGTCCGGTGCCGGTAGATTCCGGTTTCCACCTTATCTGCCTGTTCAACGCCACCATCTCATCCTTTACGGCAGTGGTCCGGATGAACCATGAGTCCAGAGGATAGTAGAGGATGGGAACGTCGGTGCGCCAGCTATGAGGATAGCTATGCACATGCTTCTGAATGCGGAAGGCCTTACCCTGGGCCTTGAGCATGACGCAAATGTCAATATCAAGGGTAGGAGCATCTTTGCCAAGAGGCTCAAGCTTTTCGAACTGGCGGAAGAAATTTTCGATGGCATTCTTCACATACCGGCCTTCGAACTCCTTATACGAAGGATCGACCGAAGAAGCCACATAGTCTGCATCAAGGTCCTCAAGACGATAGAAGCGTCCCTGACGGTCCACCTGTGCCTGAGGGTTACCATCCTTGTCGATCACCATGAGCGGTACGATTCCGGCAGCGGCGGCAACCTTCTTATCATCGGCACCAAAGGTGGGTGCGATATGCACTATGCCTGTTCCCTCTTCGGTAGATACATAATCTCCGGGAATGACCTCAAATGCCTTTCCGTCCGGCTTGAACCACGGAATCAGTTGTTTGTAACGGATGCCGGTGAGTTCAGTCCCCTTGAATTTGCCAGGCAGGACCTCGTAGGGCACCTTGTCGCCGAACCATGCGCCCACAAGCGCTTCCGCAACTATGTAGACCGCAGGATCCCCGGTATAGGGATTGGCCGATTTCACGCGCACATAATCGATCTTCGGGCCTACGCAGAGCGCGGTGTTCGAAGGAAGGGTCCAGGGCGTAGTGGTCCATGCAAGGAAAAACACGGGGCCGTCGGCAAAAAGCTTTTCGGAAGCAGCGTCGCGGATTACTTCGAACTGCACCGTAGCCGTGGTGTCGGTGACATCCTTATAGCATCCGGGTTGGTTCAACTCATGGGAGCTGAGTCCGGTGCCGTCGGTTGGAGAATACGGCTGAATGGTTTTGCCCTTGTACAGCAGTCCTTTGTCGTAAATTTTCTTAAGCAGCCACCAAAGGGTCTCGATGTAACGGTTGTCGTAGGTAATATAGGGATCGTTCAGATCAACCCAATATCCCACACGCTCCGTCATATTGGTCCATTCGGCGGTATATTTCATCACCTCCTCACGGCAGGTGCGGTTATATTCTTCTACAGTAATCTTGGAACCGATATCAGCCTTGGTGATGCCGAGTTTTTTTTCAACGCTCAGTTCCACAGGCAGGCCATGGGTATCCCATCCGGCGCGGCGGCGGACCTTCCAGCCGGTCTGGCTCTTGTAACGGCACACGGCGTCCTTGATGGAACGTGCCATCACATGATGTATGCCCGGCATTCCGTTAGCCGACGGGGGACCTTCAAAGAAAATGAACTCAGGCTCCCCCTCCGCAAGTTCAAGACTGCGTTCGAATGCCTTATGTTCTTTCCAGCGCTCCAGCACACGGTTTCCCGTCGCCACCAGGTCCAATCCTCCGTATTCTTTGAATGTCATATTTTTTCCTTAATTTTGTACTGCAAAATGAATTCACAAATATAATCATTTCTTTGGAAACTCTGGACATAATACTTCTTGTCTGTTTCGCTCCGGCACTGGTAACCGGAGTGCGGAAAGGACTGGTAGAGCAACTGGTTTCACTTGCTTCCATATTCATAGGCGTGTGGGCTGCTTTCAAGTTCTCGATGCTCATTGCGGCATGGCTTTCAGGCTTCATTCAGGCCGAGGCGAAGATTCTGAACATTGTAGCCTTCGCTGTTACGGTAATCGTCACCGTGCTGCTTCTCAGCCTCGTGGGCAAACTTATCACAAAAACACTCGACCTTGCTTCGCTCGGGTGGATGAACCGTCTGCTCGGTCTGGTCTTTGCCCTGCTGAAGGCCGCCATTGTCATAGGACTCGTAATTTTCCTTGTCGATCCACTGATCAACAAGTTCGAACTGGTAAAACCTGAAATATTGAACGGATCGATAGTTTATACAAGTTTGAGAGATTTGTCCCTCAAGGTCTTCCCCTATCTTAAAGAGTTGATTCTCAATGCCTAAACTACTTCTTATAGAGACTTCTACGTCTCTTTGCTCCACTGCGCTCGCACAAGATGACAAAATAATTGCCACCCGCGTAGGCAACACCCCGCGCATCCATGCATCTGCAACCGCTGTATTCATTAAAGAGATGCTGGATGAGACCGGATGGAAAGCCACCGATCTCGATGCAGTCGCGGTGAGTGCAGGACCGGGATCTTACACCGGACTGAGGGTTGGAGTTTCTACAGCAAAAGGAATTTGTTTCGGTGCAGGAGTCCCGCTGATAGCAGTCAGCACACTGGATGTTCTGGTATGGCAAGGTATCGACCGCGGCCTTCTCCCAGAAGGATGCCGCACCATTATTCCTATGGTGGATGCCAGAAGGATGGAAGTCTTCACCGCCCCCTATTCAGCCGAAGGTGAAAGGAGAGGAGATATCAGCGCAGTCGTGCTCGACTCCGAG
>CACXHM010000003.1 GCA_902767465.1 uncultured Bacteroidia bacterium | reverse complement strand
GCATGACAGTTTCACCTGTTATGTCCTGTGCGAGCGTTTTTGTCCGGCATTTTCCTATAAAGGATACAAGTGGGGCGATGCAGATGCAGCTATGGACTGTGAAGGAAACAGCAACATGTATATGACCATGTGGAATCCCCTTAAATTCGAATTCGACATAAAGGTATATGGTTCAGTCGATTCGTATATATCCTACTATACACACTGGTACAATACGAAAGCGACTGTTTCGACAGCCAATATGCCTTTTGTCTGCATTACTTCCGGAATACCGGACATGACGGGGCTTGCCATAGATGAAAACCGCTACAGCCTTGCATCTCCGCAGTTATCTTCAAATGATCTGACAGGATATTCCAAAAGGGAAGTCAATTCTTCCTGGACCAACACCCTGCTTGGAATGAACCGGAGTTTCTCATTTGCATATAACGGTTTTACAATAAAGGACATAGTGCAACGGGACGGATGTGCCTCGATCAACGACGCCTGTGCTTATCTGCAGTTGTCAGGGGTCCATTATACGGAAACAGGACCGGGCAAGGGATCATACCGCGCAGCGAGGCCGAAACATATCAACCTGAACATAGAAATATCGATGAAGGAATTCAAGAGCGGTCAGCCGGGTCTTGGTTATGACGGAATTTTCGGTCCGGATACAATTTTCAAATACCTGACTTTCCGCTCCCTTACCAGGGAAGGTGGGACTACGGCCCCTACAGGACCTCCCGTTAAATACCGTGTTCTCTTGGGAAGCGGCGACGATTTCAGCTACGGAGGATATGGCTGGCACTCTCTCGATTATGCTTTTACACAGATTTCGGCAAAGAGCTGGCGCACCTGGTCTGATGCAAACGAAACAAATATCCTTGATTTTACTTTACATACCGGATCAGTGCCTGCCGTGTACAATACGGCGGACATAGGTCTTTAAACTAAAACGACTTAAAATGAAAAACAGAATGTTTATCGTGGCCGCAGTTGCCATGGGCGTCTTATCTGCATCCTGCAGTAAACTTTTAGAATGTGTATCATCCAGCCCTGACAGGTCTGAGGAAATTACTTTCCGTGCCTGTAACCTGAAAACAAGAGCTGTAACCGAAACGACGACGGAGAATCTTACATCATTTTATGGCTATTTAAAAGATAATGCTTACCATAGCGATCCCGCCGACATATTGTCTTATACGGCAACTAAAAACGGCTCTTTATGGACAACGGGTAAATATTGGCCGCTTGGTGGGGATGAATTTATTTTCTGGGCTTGCAACAGGCAATTCGAGCTCAGACATGACTGTTCTCCGTCGAGGCCGCTGCTTATATTCCCGTCGGGACTCCCTACGCAGGATGTGGTTTTTTCTTCAGCACTTTCCTGGGAAAACGATATTACTTACGGTTCCACGGTCTATCTCTCTTTTTATCATATTTTTGCACGTCTCGGAACGCTCACCGTAAATACCCAGAGCGGATATGACATTTCCAATATCAGTGCCAGTATAAAATGTGTTCCTGAGTCAACATATTATTGGACCGACAATATGGGAGGATATGATTTTGGGAGTTATTATGGCGGCTTTTCCCGTGTGGATAACTGGGACGAAGGAGAATATAATGATGCATTCGGAATGTATATTCTGCCGCCTCCTTCTTTCTCCGACAAGGCTTTGAATATTGGTGCCAATGACTTCCTGATGATACCGGGAGAGTACTCTCTGACTGTTTCTTATACTCTCACAAAGGGGGATTATACTCAGGATTTCATCCGTTCAGGCAAAGTGGATATACAGAGAGGGTGCATCAACAATATTACTACAACTGCTGTCGGAGGAAATGCAGCGGAACTCGAAATGTCAATCAGTGTTCAGCCATGGCTGGATAATGCAATCAACGCCAGCCTGGAATGACAGACTGGCGTTGAACAAACTTTGCGAGGGGCTTAGCGTACCTTTTGAGGGTCTTTGAATAAAATGGCGAACAGAATGCCTACCACCAGGGCGTAAGTGGCAAAAATAAACCATGCGGTGCTCCAGGATGGCACGGCTGCATTATATACGAAATGGTTTACTACCCGTCCGGCAGCCCATGTACCTATTGAGGCTCCTAAGCCGTTTGTCATGAGCATAAAGAGACCTTGTGCCGAAGAACGTATCCCCTTGTCTGTATTTTCATTGACGAACAGTGATCCTGATATATTGAAGAAATCGAATGCTACGCCGTAGACGATGCAGCTGAGGACAAACATCCATACGCCCCCTCCAGGATTGCCGGCTCCAAAGAAACCGAAGCGGAATACCCAGGCGAACATCGCTATGAGCATTACTTTCTTGATGCCGAATTTCTTCATGAAGAACGGAATAAGGAGTATGCAGAGGGTTTCAGATACCTGGCTCAGGGAAATCAGGGCATTGGCATTGTTTGCTCCCCATGCATTGGCATAGAGCGGATTGTCCTTGAAAGAAGTTATAAAGGTATTGGCGTATCCGTTTGTAATTTGAAGAGAGGCTCCAAGGAGCATGGAGAAAATGAAGAAGACGGCGAACTGGCGGTCTTTGAACAGCCTGAAGGCGTTCAGACCCGTGGCTTCGGCAAATGACTGTGTGCCCTCTGACTTGGGTTTGCATGGGCAGTCCGGCAGGGTGAGGGCATAGCCGCAGAGCAGCAGGCTCAAAAGACCGGAAACGAAGAATTGGTTGTAGGTATGCTGATATTGAATGCCGTCACCGTTCTTTATGAAATTAACGAACAGCATCGTCAGGATGAAGCCTATCGTGCCGAATACACGGATCGGGGGAAAATCCTTGACCGGATCTTTCCCTGCTTTTTCCAATGCATTATAGGCGACGGAATTGGAGATGGCGATGGTCGGCATAAAGAACGCGACGCTAAAAAGGTAGCAGAGGTAGAAGACGGCAAAGTTGAAACCATCCGCAACCACATAGGCTCCGTCCGTGAGGGTGATATGGCTCATTGCATACCAACCTGTTGCGAGCATGAAAAGCCCTGCAAATCCCTGGCAGAGGGACAGGACTTTCTGCGCTGGAATCCACTTGTCTGCGATGATGCCCATCAGTGCGGGCATGAATATGGATACAAAACCCTGGGTGGCAAAGAACAGCCATATTTGCGGACCAAGACCGGCCTTGCCGAGAAAACTGCCCATTGAAGTGAGGTATGCTCCCCACGCGGCGAACTCCAGGAAATTCATCAGAATCAGCTTGAGGCTGACATTGGATTTGTTCATAAGAGGTAGAATCATTATTGGTTGTGACTGCAAAAATAGAGTTTTTCGCGGGATTTTCATTATATTTGAAGGATGATTTTCAAGAAGACAGCAGACGACCGGTATTCCCAGGCCAGAACCGGTGTGATTGAGACGGACCATGGCCGTATCAATACCCCTATTTTCATGCCTGTCGGAACCGTCGGTTCTGTAAAGGGTGTCTATCATCGGGATTTGAATGAAGATATCCACGCTGAGATAATACTGGGAAACACCTACCACCTTTATCTCCGTCCGGGCCTTGATATTCTCAGGCAGGCCGGAGGGCTGCACCGATTCGAACATTGGGACGGTCCTATCCTTACGGACAGCGGTGGATTCCAGGTCTTCAGTCTCAGTCCTATCCGGAAACTCACTCCGGAAGGATGTACCTTCCAGAGTCATATCGATGGATCCAGGCATGTTTTTACTCCTGAAAACAATGTCGATACCCAGCGCATCATCGGCGCCGACATCATCATGGCACTCGATGAATGCTGCCCCGGCGATGCCGACCATGCTTATGCCAGGAAAAGCCTGAATCTGACAAAGTCCTGGCTCGAGCGTTTTGCAAAGCGCTTCCGTGAGACAGAACCCCTTTATGGCTACGACCAGACCTTCTTTCCGATTATTCAGGGCTGTGTTTATGAAGATCTGCGCCGCGAAGCAGTCGAGCACGCTGTCGGCATAGATGCTGACGGATATGCCATCGGTGGCCTCGCGGTTGGAGAGCCGACGGAAAAAATGTACGAGATGCTCGAATTGGTGTGCCCGCTTCTGCCGGAAAACCGTCCCCGTTACCTGATGGGGGTAGGTACACCATGGAATATTCTTGAGGGTATAGCGCGCGGGGTTGACATGTTCGACTGCGTGATGCCCACCAGAAACGGTCGGAATGGCATGCTTTTTACATGGAACGGGGTCATGAACATGCGAAACGAACGCTGGAAAGACGACTTCTCCGAACTCGATCCGTCTGGATGCTCCTATGTCGATCATTTCTATACGAAAGCGTACTTGAGGCATCTGTTCATTTCCGGAGAAATGTTTGCTGCGATGATTGCCAGCGAACATAACCTTGCATTCTATCTTGATCTTGTCCGGACCGCCCGCCAGCATATAGCGGCCGGAGATTACGCTGCCTGGAAAGATGCCGTTATCCCAAAACTCATGCAGAGACTATGAGAAAACTGGACCTGTACATTTCCAAGAAGTTTATTACGACCTTCTTCATGGCCCTGCTGCTCATTATCGGCATCGTCATTATCTTTGATATTTCCGAAAAGGTTGATGATTTTGTTAAGCACGAGGCTCCCATAAAGGCGATTATTTTCGAGTACTACATTAATTTCATCCCATATTTCATAAACATGTTCAGTCCTCTGTTCGTGTTTATTACGGTTATTTTCTTCACTTCCAGAATGGCCGGCAACTCCGAATTCATTGCCATGCTTTCCGGCGGGGTGAGTTATTCGAGGATACTTGTTCCATATGTGGGGTGTGCCGTTCTCATTGCGCTTCTCTCATTGAGCCTTAACCTTTACGTAATCCCCAGATCTAACGTTACCAGAACTGCTTTCGAGCAAAAATATGTAAAGGACAGGAACAAGACAAAGATGCGGAATGTCCATTATCAGATAGCTCCGGGAGAGTTCGTATATGTTGAGTCTTTCAGCAAATGGAACAATACTGCATATAAATTCAGCCTTGAATCTGTCAGGGGCAATAAAATCACAAGCAAACTCGAGGCCGATTCTGCTGTCTGGGACAGTACCAAGCAATGCTGGACGCTGCGCAACTGGTTTATCCGTGATTATTCGAGCGGGCTCGAAGACAGGATAACCAGCGGTGCAAAGAAAGACACTGTAATAGAACTTACCGTTACGGATTTTTATCGGAACGACAAGACCGTGCAGACGCTCCCTATCCGGGAACTTAACCAACTTATAGATACCCAGAATATGAGGGGGGATGCCAATGTGATGTTTGCCCAAATAGAGCTTCACAATCGCTATGCAATGCCGTTTTCCGCTATTATCCTTACCATAATGGGAGTTTGCCTTTCTTCCAGAAAACGGCGGGGAGGCATCGGATGGAACCTGGCCATAGGCATTGCTCTGGCCTTCTCTTATATTCTGTTCCTTCGCTTCTCACAAATGTTTGTATATACGGGCGCAATGCCGGCTGCGCTTGCTTTGTGGACTCCAAATATCCTTTTCGCCCTGATAACTGTATTCCTTTATACAAAAGCCCAGAAATAATGATCGTAAAAGTTGTCAACACATCCTCAAATGACCTTCCTCAGTATGCTACCGTCGCTTCTGCAGGAATGGATGTAAGGGCGCGTTTGGATGCACCCGTTACACTTGCCCCTTTGCAGCGCGCAATGATTCCTACGGGCCTTTTCTTGGAGATCCCTGTGGGATATGAGGTTCAGGTGCGTCCACGCAGCGGTCTTGCCGCAAAGAAGGGTATTACCGTGCTCAACACCCCGGGAACCATTGATGCCGATTATCGGGGGGAGGTCTGCGTTATTCTGGTTAATCTTTCTTCCGATCCTTTCGTGGTAGAGCCGGGAGAAAGAATAGCGCAATTGGTACTTGCCAGACATGAGCATATCGAATGGGAAGAGGTCGCCGAACTGGGCGGAACTGACCGGGGCGACGGTGGTTTTGGAAGCACAGGAACAAAATGAGTCTGGAAGAATTATATTCGATTTATCGTTCTGTCGGCTGCAAGGTGAGTACCGACAGTCGGAATATCCCCGAGGGTGCGATATTTTTTGCGCTCAGGGGTGAGAACTTCGACGGCAATGACTATGCCCTCAAGGCTCTCGAAGCCGGTGCATCTTACGCAGTCGTCAATGACGATGCCCGTCTGACTGCAGGCGCAAATACAATTGACCGTTTGGTCGCCGTGCCAGATCCGTTCAAGACGATGCAGGCGCTTGCGGTGTTGCATCGCGAAACGCTGGACATTCCCGTCATAGGTCTCACCGGTACAAACGGCAAAACCACTACAAAGGAGCTCATTACCGCCGCTCTCGCAGCAAAATACCGTGTGAGCTCCACCAAAGGCAATCTCAATAACGATATCGGGGTTCCCTTGACCCTGCTCTCCATTCCCGTAGATGCGCAGATCGCCGTGGTGGAAATGGGTGCGAACCATCCCGACGATATCGCAAAACTCGTTAAAGTCAGCAGACCTGATTATGGCTACATTACCAATGTGGGAACTGCCCATTTGCTCGGGTTCGGCTCATATGAAGGAGTGTTGAAAGCAAAAACCGAACTGTACAGGTGGCTTGGCTCTCATCCCGGCTCAGTTATTTTTGTAAACCGGCAGCATGCTGACCTTGCGCACGAGGCCGACAGGCAAGCCTGCCACAAGTGGGAATTCAGTTTTGAATCGATGGACGCTGAAATCCTGCCGTGCGGAGCAAATAACCCTTTCCTCAGCATGAGGATCGGGAATAAAGAGGTCCATACCCGCCTTGTAGGGACATATAATGCAGAAAACGTGCTGGCCGCGCTTGCAATAAGCGAATATTTCGGCGTTAACCGTGATGCGGCGATTGCGGCAATAGAGGCTTATACTCCTTCGAACAACCGTTCGCAGCTGATGAAGACCGAACGTAATACCTTGATCGTTGATGCCTATAACGCCAATCCTTCATCGATGCACAAGGCCATTGAGAATCTGGCATCATTGCAGGGGGACAGAAAGATCGCCATGCTCGGAGATATGCGCGAACTCGGATCAGCTTCGCTCGATGAACATGTTGGTATAGTAAAAATGTTGATGGACAATTCTTTGCCTGCATATCTCGTGGGCGATGAATTCGGCCATGCGTTGGCCTCTCTCAGTATTACCCCCGGAGAGGACTCCATTATACGCGGGCATTTTGCCTCTTCAGAGGCCTTGTCTGCATACATCTCCGCACGGCCAGAACTCTTTACGAAGGAGTTTATTCTGGTCAAGGGCTCCCGCGGCATCAAGATGGAAAACGTTCTGGCAGCTCTCTAATCTGCCCGTTTTTCTTATATTGTTGATAATCAGCGCTTTGTTTCTAAACTATCGGCAACTTTGGCCGATAGTTTTTGTGTAATACGTTGATTTTCCGACAGTTGCTGATTACAGCGAAATCTGGTACTGAAGTTTCAGTTCCCTTCGTGGCGCCTTGCCGGATTGTTTCGCATAATGAGTAATGGCGCAGCGCAGATTAAGCTGATGCCGGATTTTGCGATGACGGTACTTTATGCCGGCCACGAACGAGCATCCATGCATGCTGCCGTACCATGCCGGCACGTTGAATGCTCCTGGCAGATCCCTTTCGTAAGAGTATATGCGTGATGCCCAGTCAGGAGTCTCACATGTCGTTCCTTTCATATAGCAGAACAACTGTATTTTGGCCGTGTCGGAAGGAGTCCTGTAACCGGCTTCAAAACTTGCGAGGTATCCTGGCCGGCGGCCCGAATTCTGCACGCCGTTCAGTTTGATGCCTGTTTTCCATCCCGCAAGTGAAAAATCCAGGCAGGCCCTGAGATCGTGCCGCCATTCCGTATTGTAGCCTCCGGGAGCTGGACTCATGCGCATTCTTTCGGTCCAGCGAAGCGATGGCCTCAGTTCCACGCGTTTGAATGTAAATGCCGGTGTCACATTCATCACCGACTTGAACTGCTGGTATTCTTTTTTCCGTTGCCGCAGTTTTTCAGGATGGACCGCAAGATCTGCTGTAAACCCCAGCCATCTGTGATTGAAGCCGGCCGAAAGACCCGCTTCGTCGTGGACCTTGGTAGATGACCGCACTGCTCCCGCGCCGATACTGTTGAATCCGGGGGAGTACCAGCGCAGCAGCAGGGCCGCTTCGGTTTTGTATGCCGGTGTCCAACTTAAACCGCAAATCGCTGCAGGAGCACTATGCCAGGCAGCCTCGCCAAAACATAGCACGTGCCCGTTGCCGAGTTTCCAGTCAAGTGAAATGCCATTTGATTCCGGCCCGGTGCAGCCGTTTGCTCCAAGCGAGAACCATCTGCCGCCGAGTGTAATATAGCCCATCATCCTGCCGTCCAGGGTGGCTGCGGCTCCAGTTGACCAACTCTGCGACGCCCATTCTGCTGCAAGGCCCCGCATTGCAGGACTGAACGAGCCGGTTGGGGAGAAGCCGGTGGCATTGCGCCTGAAAGCAGTGACAGTGGGCACTCCGCTCATCGAAAAACCGCTCCATGCAAGCAGCCCCTGTGCAAGACGCGCATTGAAATCGCCTGCTACCATCTTCCACGGCCGTCTGCCATACAAGGCAAGACTCACAGTGGAAGCATCTCTTTGTGAAACGAAGAGCTCTGCGCTTTCGCCGTAACGGGCATGGTATTTTCCGCTGCCGGCATCTCCAGAATAACGCAGCATGGCGCTCTGCTGCAGTCGTCTGTTCCGTCTCCTCCCGGGAGAACGGCGGCTTTCGAACGAGACGAAGTACTGCAACGCCGCCGCCTGCTCCTGTGTAAACCCCGGAACGGTGCCCAGTTCGGACGCCGAAAGGATATCGCCGCTCCTGAGAATATAGTCATGAAGGCTTGCGGCCTGATATGCGCTGAACAGGCCGCAGGATGCAAGTCTTGCCCTTGATGCCAGGTTGATGCAGACAGGATGGACAGAGAGTGCTGAATAACGTTCGAACTCGTTTTCGTCCAGTTCTTCGGCGCTGGATGCGCCTGAAAGGAGCAGAATTGCCCCCAATAAATCAAGAAGTATTTTCATAGCAGTGCTAAGATACGTAAAAAATGCTTAACTTTATGCCTTGAACGAGAAACCATGGAAAAAATTCAGATTCACGACAAGGTATTCGTCCCCTACATGCCTTACGAGCAGGTCAGTAAGATCATCGATGGTGTAGCCGACAAACTCAATGCAGATTTCTGCGACAAAAATCACGATTACTCCAAAAGACAGGAAACTGACATTCCGGTACTCTTATGCATCCTTCATGGATCAATCATGTTTACCGGAGAACTGATGGAAAGGCTTTCTTTCCCCGTTGAACTTGCTTCCATGAAACTATCGTCCTATGTGGGTACCAGTTCAACAGGGGTAGTACGCGAGGTGATGCCGCTCAGCACCGATATCAAAGGCAGGAGCGTGATTGTCTGCGAAGATATTGTTGATACCGGCAATACCATTGTCGAACTAAAGAAAAAACTTCTCGACAAAGGTGCAAAAGATGTCCGTATCTGCACCATGCTGCTTAAGCCGGAGGTTTTCAACAAACGCTGTAATCTCGATTATGTCGGAGCTGAAATTCCAAACCGTTTCATCGTTGGTTTCGGCCTCGATTATGATGAACTCGGACGCAATTTAAAAGATATTTACGTGTTGGAACAATAATATGCAAAAGTACTTTATACTCTTCGGCCCTCCGGGTGCCGGAAAGGGCACACATGCTGCTCCTATGGTTAAAAGGTTTCATCTGAAGCACATTTCCACCGGAGAATTGCTCCGCAGCGAAATTGCTTCCGGTACAGAACTGGGCAAGCACGCACAGGCATTGATTGAAAAAGGCGATTTTGTGCCTGACGAAGTCGTGGAGGGAATG
Source organism: uncultured Bacteroidia bacterium (assembly GCA_902767465.1). Taxonomy (GTDB): domain Bacteria; phylum Bacteroidota; class Bacteroidia; order Bacteroidales; family UBA932; genus Cryptobacteroides. The sequence goes on along the minus strand of CACXHM010000003.1, from coordinate 8,117 downwards.
ATAGCGAATACTTTCGCCGCAAATCCTCATGTCAAGGGATTCCTTCTCGATGGCTTTCCACGCACTGTACAGCAGGCTATGGATCTGGACGAAATGCTTGAGTCGCGCGATGAGTATGTGACGGGTGTCATTTCTTTGATGATCCCCGATGACGTAATCAAGCAAAGAATCAAGGGGCGCGCACTCATTGAAGGACGTGCCGATGATGCCAACGACGAAACAATCGCCAATCGCATCAAGACCTACCATGCCAAAACAGAACCACTGATCGAAATCTACAAAGCAAAAGGTATCTATCATGAGGTGAACGCAGTCGGCACTATCCCGGAAGTCGAGGAAAGGGTGCTTGCGCTCATGGATACGCTTTGATTCAATGCATTTCCCTGTGAGAGAGGAATCGGAATTCTTTTTCGTTCCTCTCTATTTTTTTACGTTCTTCTTCAACTGTGACGGCATCCAGAAAACGTTCGTAAATGATATCTACCGCCGTCTTTGATGGATGGACCAGGTCCTCCGTGTAGTATCGGTAGTCCCTGAGTTCGTCGAGCAGTATTTCGTATGAAGGATAATAACAAGCGCCTGTGCCCTGAAGAGCGGAATCCAGTGCCAGCAGTAACGTAGCCTTGCTTATCGAGTTGCTGTGGGCACCTTCCCCAAGGTGACGGATCGGACTGACTGTAAAAATGAATTCTTTATCGGGGTATGATGTAATGACATTTTTTAAAATGGCTGCAACATTGCCGACAATGAGTATCTCGTGGGAGAATTCCCTGGAAGGCCGCTTGAGGCAATTCGAGACAATTTCTCCGTCGGAAACGCGTCTCCATACCATTGCAGTGCCAAGAGTGACAATGACTTTTTTGCTTTCTTTCCAAAACTCAGAGGCTCTTTGCAATGATGCATTCGCTACCTCCAGAAATTCTTTGCATGAACTTCTTGCAAATGATGTATGATGCCACCAGGAGCAGATCAAACCTGCACCGGCACCCATCTCAACGCATTCCTCTTCGCTGAAAGGTCGCGGATGGGAGAGGCGGGCGAGAGAGTTGGCGATGGAAACCGGGTTGTACAGAGTGCCAAAAGGGTTGATACATACGTTGAAACCGCTCTGGGCCAGTCTCTGTCCTACTGAATCTGCAAAGCAACTTCCGACAACCATAATGGTGTCTGACAAACTGATCTTGACAGGGAGAGGATCGATTTTAACCGTTGTGGACAACTTTATCATATTGCAAAAATAACACTCTTTTCTTATCTTCGCATCAGATTAAATAGACATATGCACAAATACATGATTGCCATTGTCCTGGCCCTGTGCGCTTCAGCGCCGATTTTTGCCGGGACATACAGCGTTAAAAGTCCTTCGGGGAAACTCGTATTGTCTGTATCTACAGGACATGAAACCACATGGAAACTGACTGTTAATGGATGCACCGTTATTGACGACAGTGCTCTTTCGCTGGATCTTGGCGACAGGATTCTTGGAAAAGATTCAAAAGTGACGGGACGGTCTTCCGGACAAAAGACAGAGAGTATTGATGCTCCGTTTTACAGGCAACGTCATTTTTCAAGCTGTTATAATTACTTGACACTTAAGATGAAAGGGGGTTGGGCCCTGGAACTTCGTGCGTACGATGACGGAGTGTCTTACCGTTATGTTACTTCTTTTAAAGATGACGTCAGGGTTAAAGGGGAAAAGGTTGAATACCGCTTTGCCGACTCTTTCGACATGCTTGTTCCTTTCACCCGCAATCGTCCTTCCAAAGACAGATACATAACTTCTTTTGAAAATGAGTACGAGGCACTAAGATCGGGGGATACCTCAAAAGAGGGAGACAGGTTGGCCTTCTTGCCCATATATATCGATCTTCACGAAAATGGGCGGCTTCTTCTCATGGAATCCGATTTATGGGATTATCCCGGCATGTTTTTACATGCAACGGACAAAGGTTTTGAAGCCGAGTTCCCTCCTTATCCCGCCAATGTCCAAGTGCAGGATGGAAAGTATCTGGACTATCTTGTAGATACAGAAGGCACTCGCAGCTATCCCTGGAGGATAATCGCTTATGCGGAAGATGAGACCGGCCTGCCTGTTAACAACATGGTCTATCAGACATCCTCTCCTTCGCGTCTGGACGATGTGTCATGGATTACGCCGGGACTTTCCACCTGGGACTGGTGGAGCGGAAACCGTTTGCATGGAACGGATTTCAAAGCCGGCATTAACACCGAGACATATATCTATCACATTGATTTTGCTTCAAAATATGGAATTCCATACATTCTTGTGGATGCCGGATGGTATGAATCCAACAATATGTTCAGGACTGTTGCCGGCTTCGATATCCGCAAAATCTGCGACTATGCCAAATCTAAAGGTGTCAAAGTAATCCTTTGGGTGTCGAAAGGGGTTCTTGGACTGAAACCTGAAAAAGCCTTCAAGCACTATTCCGAACTAGGTGTCGCCGGATTCAAGATTGATTACTTCGATTCACAGGAAGCTGCTATGGTCAATCGCCTGGCCCTATATGCAGAAGCTGCGGCAAAATACCGGCTGGTGCTTGATTTTCATGGAATTTTCAAGCCTTCCGGGCTTCAGCGTACCTGGCCCAACGTTCTTAATTTCGAAGGCGTATTCGGGCTTGAGCAAGTCAAGTGGGCAGTGCCGGAGCGTACCGACATGCCTCGCAACGATGTCATGATTCCTTATATCCGGATGGCATCGGGCCCGATGGATTACACACCCGGTGCTCTCCGGAATTCCACCCGGTCTGAGTTCCGCGCCCTGGATAAAAAACCCATGAGCATGGGCACACGGGCACATCAACTTGCTTGTTATGTGTGTTTTGATTCACCCTTTGGCATGCTTTGTGATTCTCCCTCAGATTATATCAAGAACGATGAAACGACCCGTTGGATCGTTTCCATTCCTACCACATTCGACAGAACTGTCATTCCTGACGGGAGAATCGGGGAATATTTTGTTTCAGCACGTGAAAAAGACGGAAAATGGTATGTGGGAGTGCTTGATTCCTGGAATGAAAGGGATTTGACCCTTCATTTTCCGTTTCTTCCCGAAGGAGAGTGGAAATACCGTATGTTTGCAGATGGAGTAAATGCTGACACCGTTCCTGAAGATTATCGTGTTTCGTCCGGAATCGTGAACAGCACTTCGTGCGTTGATATCCATCTGGCTCCCGGAGGAGGTTGCGTCATGATACTTGAAAAGAATTGATGAGAATGAAAAAGTATCTACTTTTACTGTCAGTTTTGGCTCTTGGTGCCTGTGCATCACAGTCCGGTACCTATACCCTTCATTTACTGACTACCAACGATGTTCACGGCAGGTGGTTCGATACAGACTACACTACGGGTGTGCGCCGAAACAGTCTCATGGCCGTGAATTATTATGTTGACAGCATCCGTAAGGCGGACGGCACCGGTAACGTATTGTTGATAGATGCCGGAGACTGTCTTCAGGGTGATAATGCAAGCTACTACTACAATTATGTCGATACGCTTTCTGAACACCTGTTTTCCAGGCTGGTCTCGTATATGAAGTATGACGGCATAACGGTTGGCAATCACGATGTTGAAACCGGACATCGTGTCTATGACCGTGTTTCAAGAGAATTGCATCGGCACGGCATTCCTTTCTTCGGCGGGAATGCTATAAGGAATGACAATGGAAAACCGTATTTCGACGTTTACAAAGTCTATAAACGCTCCGGTCTCAAGATTCTGGTGCTTGGATATACAAACGCAAACAATCCTGCCTGGATGGATGAAAGCCTCTGGAGCGGGATGCATTTTGAGAGCCTTGTACCTCTGGTCCAAAATGACGTTGACAAATATACCGCCAAGACAAAACCCGACGTGGTGATAGTCACGGTCCATTCTGCGACCGGAGACGGAAATGGCCGGCAGCTTGAAGCCCAGGGAAGTGATCTGTATAAAAGCCTGAAAGGCGTTGATTTCGTGGTGTGCTCTCACGACCACAGGGAAATCACGTTCAATAACGGATCAATAGCCCTTATAAATACAGGAAACCGTGCCAAGTTTCTCGGACATGGACGGCTGACACTCGAGAAAAAGAATGGCAGGGTAGTTTCCAAAAGGGTAGATTCCGAACTGATACCTGTTGACAAGAAAAAGAGCGATCCGGCGATGAAGGAATTCTTCAAAGAAGATTTTGAAGCCGTAAAGGCTTTTTCACACGAAGAAATAGGAGCTCTTGCGGTTGATTTGCGCACAAAGGACGCATATAGCGGAATGTGCAATTATGTCAACTTGCTCCATACGGTGATGCTTCGAGGAACCGGAGCGGATGTCTCTTTTGCGGCACCGCTAAGTTTCAACAGCACAATCAAGTCCGGTATTCTTATCTATGATGATTTGTTTTCGATCTATCCCTTCGAGAATGAGCTTTACAGTATGAGGTTGAAGGGCTCTGAAATAAAAGCTTATCTTGAATATTCTTACTCGAAGTGGCTGAACGCCCCGGGAAGCGACCATGTGCTCCGTATTATCAGGCAGGATGACCCACGTAACAATCAGACGGGCTGGTCTTTTGTGAACCGGACATACAATTTTGATTCAGCGGCAGGTATCTGCTATACCGTCGATATCAACAGGCCTGCCGGAAAGAGGGTGAATATCATTTCAATGGCTGACGGCTCTGCTTTCGATCCCGGTGCCGACTATGTTGTAGCTCTTACTTCCTATAGGGCAAGCGGCGCCGGCGGTCTCCTTACCAAAGGAGCCGGTATTCCTGAAAATGAATTGGAAGGCAGGATTATGCGACGCTATCCTGAAATCAGAAGTTTTATCTACGACTTCATTAAAGAGTTCGGGCTTGTGGATGAGAGTGCTATCTACAAGCCGTCGCGCAATGGTTCCTGGACGTTCGTTCCGGAAAAAGAAGCGGAGCGCAGGATAGGTGAGGATCTTTCCCTGGTGTTCTAACCCCGGAAATTCTTCAGCCGCTGAGCCAGGCTGCCGTCCACGGCCATCTTCATCATCTTGCGTGAACCTTCGAACTGCTTTAGGAGTTTGTTGACCTCTTCCATCGATGTGCCGCTGCCTGCTGCAATCCTGCGCCTGCGGCTGCCGTTGATGGCCTCCGGATGCTCCCTTTCGTAGGGAGTCATTGAGTGGTAGATGGCCTCGGTACTTTTGAATGCCTTGTCATTGTCGATGTCAATATCTTTGACAGCCTTTCCCATGCCGGGAATCATGGCTGCAAGATCTTTGATATCTCCCATCTTGCGCACCTGCTGTATCTGGTTGTAAAAATCGTTAAGATTGAACTGGTTCTTTGCAAGTTTTTTGCGGGTTTCCCTCATCTGGGCCTCATCAACTGCCTGCTGAGCTTTTTCCACCAGCGAAACGACATCTCCCATTCCGAGAATCCTGTCTGCGATTCTGTCCGGATGGAACACATCGAGGGCCTCCGGTTTCTCCCCGGTCGAGACAAATTTGATGCTCTTGCCTGTAACAGCTTTGATGGAAAGGGCTGCACCGCCTCGGGTGTCGCCGTCCAGTTTGGTGAGTACGACCCCGTCATAATCAATGGCTTCGTTGAAGGCGAGCGCTGATGCAACGGCATCCTGTCCTGTCATGGCATCAACTACGAACAGGGATTCAGTCGGTTTCACCGCTGCATTCATTGCGCGAATCTCATCCATCAGTTCAGCATCGACGCTCAGTCGTCCTGCAGTATCGACAATGACAACGCTATATCCTTGCTGTCCTGCCTGTGAAATGGCAGATTTCGCAACTTTTATGGGGTCTTTTTCTCCTTCAACAGAAAAAACGGTTACCTGAATGCCTTCGGCAAGGGTCTTCAATTGTTCGATGGCGGCCGGCCTGAAAGTGTCGCATGCGGCAAGCATTACTTTGACGCCCCTGCTTTTCAGACGCAAAGCCAACTTCGCGCAAAAAGTAGTTTTACCGGAGCCGTTCAAGCCGGCTACCAGTACAACTGCGGGATTACCTTTTATATTGATATCGGAGGCATCGCTGCCCATAAATGCAGCCAGCTCGTCATGGACGATCTTGACCATCATCTGTTGCGGCTTTACGGCGGTAAGTACACCGGTGCCTATAGCCTTGACCTTGACCCGGTCGCAGAACTCCTTTGCAACTTTGTAGCTGACATCGGCATCGAGAAGCGCCCTGCGCACATCTTTGAGCGTTTCAGCTACGTTTACTTCCGTAATTTTTCCTTCACCTTTCAGTATTTTGAAGGATTTTTCCAGCCTTTCTGATAAATTTTCAAACATAACGAGTACAAAATTACGGAAAAAATGCGAAATCTATAATATGCAATATGCATTAATAACTCTAAACACTAATGATTATGAAAAAGTTGTATTCGAGAATCCTGAGTATGTTGCTACATGCAAACACAAAGCGCTCGGCAACCGCGCTCAGCAGTGTCAACAGGAAAATTTCCAAGGGAATTCAGAAATGGATCGAAGACAAAGGCTTTTGCCGTTCGGATCAGACAGTGTCAGATTTTGCAGAAGAAATCGGCGTAACTGAAGAATCCCTTGCATATTACAGTTCCGCTGTGCTCGGTGAGCGCTTTTCAACATTCCGGAAACGGCTTCGGCTCACCGAGGCACACCGGCTTATTGAGGAAAATCCTAAAGAAAAAATACATGTCATTGCATTTCGTGTGGGGATTTCGGACAAGGCGAATTTCCGTCGTCAGTTCTATGAACAGTACGGAATGGCACCAAGTGAATGGCAGAAAGAATGCATGACGCGTAAAAAGTAGCATAATTTCATAAAAAATTACTATTTTTGTATGTTGCAGTTTAGTAATTTAACTATGCCGGAAGACCTTAAATCCAATATCAAGCGGCTGATTGCCCTGTATGAAGGCGAAAAGAGACGCGCAGATGATTTGGCGGCAAAGGTGTCGGATGGCAGAAAAGAAATTGAAGACTGCAAATTGCAGATTGCTGAATTGAACAGACAGATAGACAATCAGAGGCTTACAAGCGCTTTCTCAGCAGACGGAAACCTGCCGGAAGCAAGGCAGCGCCTGACCAGGCTGATTGCGGAAATCGACAAATGCATTGATATGCTGGAGGCTTAATGGGACAGGATATTACACTCAAAATCGCCGGGCAGGAATTCCAGCTCAAAGCGGCTACTCCCGAAATGGAGAGCCTTATGCGCTTTGCTGCGGATGATATCAATAATATGCTCGCCCGTTACGATGAAAAATATCCTGACAAACAACTTACTGAGAAATTGCTTTTCGTAACACTCACTCAGGCTGTTTCCCGTCTTACCGCGCAGGGTAAACTCAATGCACTGACCGATTCCCAGAATAAGCTGAACGCTGAATTGTCCGCCTATCTGAACAATATAGACACCAACCGTTAGTCCGTCCTTGCGAAACAAACAAGTTCCACGGAACCGGGTGTACTCGTGCCGGTGATGGCATGCCTGCCTGACAGGAAACCAGAAACGGACCGGAGCCCAAATCTTACAGAAATTATTTCTGCCAGGGACTAACGGGTTTTATACAGCATCTGCCATGTGCGGATGCTGTTTTTATTTGACATAACATTATTTATGATGATAGTTACAATTATACTTTCGGCGTTTGCAGGAGCCATAGTGGCCCTTGCCGCCTACATAATTATCCGCAAGGCGACCATGAAAGGGCGTTCCGACGCAATCATTCATAAGGCCGAACTTGATGCGGAGAACATAAAGCAGCAGAAGATTCTTCAGGCAAAGGAGAAATTCCTTCAACTCAAGAGCGAGCACGAGGACTATATAAACTCCAAGAACAAGCAGATTCAAGAGAGAGAAAACGCTTTGCGTCAGAAAGAATCCCAACTGGGACAGCAGGCAGGCGAACTCGGCCGCAAACAGCATGAACTTGACAGTGCCAAAGGCCAGGTCAAGGCCCAGATGGAGCAACTCTCCCGAAAAGAAGAGGAGTGCGACAAGTTGATGGCACAAGTGAACAAGCAGTTGGAAACCGTCGCCGGCATGACTGCAACGGAGGCGAAGAATATGCTTGTGGAGAACTTGAAAGCCGAAGCGAGAACAGAAGCCCAGGCCTATATCAACGACACCATGGACGATGC
>CACXHM010000002.1 GCA_902767465.1 uncultured Bacteroidia bacterium | reverse complement strand
TCCACTTCACAGTGCATTCGGCGGGCTGATTCGGATGCGGATTCCTCGTTATCAAGAATGCTCTTCTCCTTTTCAACATCTACTTTGAAAATCGCTTTGTAAAGGATGAGCATCAGGATGACACCTAAAACACCTATCGGATAGGCGACCGCATAGGATGATGCCAGTTTTGATGCGGCATCCGATGCAGAGCCGGATGATATTCCCTCTGCCACCAGCACGTCGGACAGCGTCTGCTGTGCAGCGCCAAGCCCGGGGGTGTTTGTTACAGCACCCGACATGACGCCGACCATGGTATCGAGCCTTTCACCCGTAAGATAATGGATCAGTATAGCGAGCCCACCGGCCATCAGCACCATGCCGACTGCAAGCAGGTTCATGGTTACACCGCCTTTACGGAAAGAATGAAAAAAACCGGGACCGACCTGAAGGCCGATTGAAAAAACGAAAAGTATGAGTCCGAAATCCTTGATGAAAGCAAGCGCCGTAGGATTGGCGCGAAGACCGAAGTGACTCAGGATGATTCCGACGAAAAGTATCCAGGTCGATCCTATGCTTACACCTTTGATTTTAAATCGCCCAAGAAATAAACCAAGGGCGATAACAACTGCGAACAGCAGTATGGTATGGGCAATACCTGTTCCGGTAAAAAGTTCTGTCATAGTTTCTTACCACTCATATTCGAAACGGATGTCAACGGGGATCTTTTCCAGTCGGATATTGATAAAATCTGCTTCAAGATCCTTTCCGATGGAAGAATATTTCCGGATGAAATCGGCCGCTGCTGTCCTGTCGCCCTGTGCCTGGATCTTTAAGAGCTCTCCAGCCAGGGATGCTACGGCTTTTTCCGCATTTGCGTAATCAATGGTATAATGACCGTTAGGGTTGCGGTTGAAAGAGGAGTTGGCAGCAAGATAGTTGTAGCAGATGATATTGGCGCGCCCAAGAGCTTCTGCATTGCCGAAACGTCCCGAACGGACAAAGCTGGTCAACGCAGTGGTGAGGGCGTCTTCCTTGGACAGAGTAGTGTTGAGTTCATGACGATTGATGAGTTGAAGGGCAAGATATACACCGAGAATGTCGGATTTTGCTTCTTCAATGGTTTGAGCTGAACTTCCAAGTGCCTCTGCAACAGGTTTTCCGCTAAGCGTTGACTTGACTCCAAGCCCGTGTGCGACTTCGCGGAAAGCTATATTCCAAAAGAAAGCATCTGCATCTACGTGCGCGCGCTGGTCAATATCAATAATGACATTGCCGACAGGAGCTACAATCTCGTTGAATTTAGCATTGATGATATTTTCCATCAGGATTGTACGGGTCCCGCGCTCACGCTGTACACGCTCGTCAAAAGGAAGGTTGATGGCAATGACTTTGATGCCGGCATTTGCTTTGCCGCCATAATAAAGGGCATCGCATGCAAAGATGTCGGAATGGCCGCCGGGAACGAATGCCTTGAACTCCTCCGGGCAAGGGAGCATCTGCTGGAATTCTTCCATCCGGGTTGTAAATTTCATCAGTTCCTCTGTGCGCTGAACATCTTTCAGAAGGACAAAAGCCTCGTAAGACTTCTTTATGCCGTAAAGTTCATCGTCGTTGGTCTCGTCCGGTCCGAGGACAAGGTCCATCTTGCTGTCTTCCATTTCAAGCCAGGCAAGCTCGCTGCGGTAATAATCGTCGGAACGCAGTGCATCGATCTTTGCAAGCAGATATGCACGGACGCTTGGCTTGATGGTGATGTCGGCTGCAGCACGAAGGTAGTTGCATATCTTGTCGATTTCTTCTGCAAAATAGTTGTGGAACCATTCAACCTTGAGACTGCCGTCTTCGCTGCGGGTAATCATTGTGTAGGGGCTGTATTTAGCCGGATCGGAAATAGCAGCGAATTCTTCCTCAGTCATGTCGGCGGGATAGAAATTTGAACCGGCAGGCATCATGCCATAGCCATCTACGAAAGGCCGTCCTGTACGACGGTCCCAGGGGCCGTAATTGACTTCTGCATATGCTTTGGCAGCGGGATCCGCAATTTTTTCAAGTGCGGCGGGGTCGGAGAAAGCCTGTTTTTTATAAATTTCGTCTGCCTGCATGGCGGCAAACTTATAGAGATTCAGACATTCTTTTCCATTGTCGCTGATGTCGGAAAGATCCGGGGCGGCAATTTTAACAACCTGATATTTGTCGAGTTCAGTACTGAGTACACTCTTCTTGGCGTTGTTGCATGCTACAAAACCCAGTGTAGCGATGAATAATGATATGACAACTGCTTTTTTCATAGCTGATCTATAATTTGCGCGCAAATTTAGCAATTATTGTTGTCATTTCATAGTATTTGACGCACTTTATCCGTTTTGCTCTATTTTGCAGTCGGCCGGTTGAAGTATATGCTCGTCCAGGGTTATTTTTCCAATTTTGCCGGCAACCTTGATATATCCGCTCTTCGGGTTCTTGATCTCGGTAATATCCCCGCTGATCTCTGCTTGCAATGTGCTGTCTTCAAAACACCTGTCACAGGCAGGATCGAAAACGCAGTCTTCGAGTACAAGCCCGTCCACATAGCACAATGGCTGTTCTCCGCTGATGCGGCAACGCACCAACCGCAGGTTCCGAGAGTGCCATCCGAGATATTCTCCGTCAAGTATACTGTCGTAAATGGTGACGTTTTCGGTTTCCCAGAATGCATCTTTGGTAACAATTCGGACATTATGTATCTCGGCATTCCTGACATACTGGAACACATATTTGGATTCAGCGTCAAGCCCGTCGACATACACGTCTTTGCAGAACATGAATGGATATGTCCCTTCACGCAGAACGACGTTGTTCACCTTCAGGTTGGTCACTTTCCAGAAAGTCTCGTCGGCATCGTTTATTCTGACGTTCTCGAGCGAGAGTCCATCCATTTCTCGAAAGAACTTCGGACCGTCTATAACGCAGTTGCGCATTGTCATATCATTGCTATACCATATTGCAGAGCGCGATCCTGCAGCAAAGTAACAGTTTGTTATAATGGATTTGTCAACATGCCACCACGGGTATTTTCCGTAAAACCTGCATCCATCCGCCTCGATATTGTTGCAGAACTTGATTCCGGATTCTCCATCGACAATCGTAATATTTTCAAGCCTTGCATTTTTTAGAGCAAACAGCGGCCTTTCGCCGCCGAATGACTGATCTTTAATTAAAATCATTATATTTGTATTCTTTGAAAAAGCGAACGCAAATCTACAAAAATCAAACCAGAACACGATGATTCTCAGTATTCTTGACACAGATCTTTACAAGTTCTCTACATCCAATGCTTATTTTCAGCTGTATCCACTTGCCGAAGGCACCTTTAAATTCAATGACAGGGCAGCGGAAGTATATGATGAATCCTTCCTTACCAAGCTAAAAGAAGAATTCCGGCACTTGGAAAAACTGTCTCTGACAGACAGAGAGTTCACCTTCGTCACAGAAAAAATTAAATACATCGGTCATAATTACTGGGAATGGCTTCGCGGGTTCCGTTTCGAATCGGAGAAGATAAATGCCAGCCTCGACGAACAGGGTCATCTTCAGATTGATGTGACAGATTATCTTTATAAGGTAACGTTATATGAAGTGCCCATCCTTGCCATTGTGGCAGAACTGAGGAATAAATCAAGAGGCATCGAAGCAGACATATCCAAAGCAATCGGAGTACTTGATGCCAAAATCGAGATTGCAAACGAGAACGGCCTGCTCTTTTCGGAATTCGGCACCAGGCGCCGTTTTTCATCAGACCTTCATGACGTGCTGGTGAAAGAACTCAAGGAAAAGTGCCCATCCTGCTGTGCCGGGACTTCCAATGTGTATTTTGCCATGAAATATGACATGACCCCGATCGGGACTTTTCCGCATGAGTGGGTCATGTTCCACAGCGGAGTTTTCGGATACAAACGTGCAAATTACCTTTCACTTGAAGACTGGATCAAAGTATATGACGGTGCGCTTGGAACCGCACTCATCGACACATTCACTACAAAATCCTTTTTGCGGACCCTTACGATGAAGCAGGCCAAATTGCTGGATGGCTTCCGTCAGGATTCGGGAGATGAAAAAGAAGTAGGGGATGCCATTATTGCACGCCTTGAAGAATTCGGCATCGATCCCAAAAGCAAGGTCATCGTTTTCAGCAACGCTCTTAATTTTCCGAAATACAAAGAAGTTGCCGATTATTTCAGGGGCCGGGTGAAGGTAAGTGCCGGAATCGGAACCAATATAACCTGCGATCCTGCAATTCCGGATTATAAACCTGCCAACATCGTAATGAAACTGTCTCGCTGCCGTATGAGCACGAAGGATCCATGGGAAAAGGTTATCAAGATTTCCGACGATCTCGGCAAGCATATGGGCGATGACAAGGAATTCGAGATCGCATCATACGAGCTTCATATCTGACATGAAAAGATTTGTCCTTGCATGCCTCTTTCTCCTCAGTTTTTGCCGGGCGGTCAGCGCGAATTGGCTCGAAAGGACCGATTTCGTCGACAGCCTCAGGATAAAGCCTGCTGTCGCGCACATCATTGCGCCTGCAATTCTGTTGGGAGCAGGGGCTTTCGGTCTTGGAAAATATTATCATAACAATATCAATATCCCAAGCAAGGATTTCCTTGCCGATATACGCAAGAATTTCTATATCCGTGCCGATGACTGCCTGCAGTATGTTCCGTTGGCTGCAAGCATGTTGCTTTGTATTGATAAAAAGAATCGGGATGGATGGCAGGATAAGATTCTTCTGGCCGGAACAGGGACGGCAATAATGGGACTGCTTGTTACTGCCGGAAAAAGTACCGTCGCCTCTCTTCGTCCCGATGGAAGCAAATGGAACTCTTTCCCATCAGGCCATACTGCAATGGCATTTCTCGGTGCAGAACTCGTCCGCATGGAATATGGGCCATTGTGGGGCGTGGCTGCGTATTTCATTGCCGCTACTACTGGAGTTTTACGAATGTATAATGAGCGGCATTGGAGCAATGATGTGCTTGGAGGTGCCGGTGTCGGCATACTCAGTGCGCATATAGCATATTGGCTGTTGCCGGTTGAACGGAAACTGCTCGGTAAAATCAATTTATTCCCATACTATTCAAAATACGCTGACGGACAGCCCTCCGTCGGCCTTGCACTTAACTATACTTTTTAATGAAATCAGCAATATACACATCTGCAATTCTATTCATAATCGTTTCGTGCGGCTCAAAAGATTCTTATACGGCCTTTGCAGGGGGAAATGACGCAGAAGTACGTGTATTCGAAACCGGAAAAAACAAGGAACTGCTGCTTTCGGAGCCAATTGTGAGAGGCTCCATGATCACGGTTTATCCTGATAAGATTCTCAGATCGGATGGTGTCCGCTATCTTGGTGCCCGCCAGGACAAACGGAATTTCCTGATCGACGAATCATCCATTGCTGCCACCCGAGGGGAGGCTGTCATGGAAAAGGAGCTTTACGTTCAGACGGGGGCTTCGATTATTGGCGATACCCTTGTTTCATCGATCGCCGGCTTTGCAAAAAAAGGCAGTCATGCAAGCGTCATTGCCCACGACAGGATACTTCCGGACGGAAGAGTGGACAGATACAAGGTCAGGATAGGAAACAAAGAGGGGTGGATATGCGGGAAATACCTGGTCAGGACGGCAGAAGAAGCTGCGGATCGTTATGATGTTTTCGACGATGCGCACAAGGCGGTAAAAAATTCCTTCAAGGGCGGGGACGCCATAGGCTGCGAATTCCGTCCCTACGAAAAACCTGTTTTCGAAGACAGGCCCATGCCTGATCCGGTAAACGCCTTCTATCTTACCATTTCTCCTGCAGGATTGAAGCACATCGACGACTATATCGCCCTGGCCGACAGCACCCGGATAAATGCATTCGTAATTGATATCAAGGATAATGAATGCCCCGGGTACAAGGCGGAGGCAATGGAAAAATACTCGCCGACAAACTTTAAATGGGCGGGATCTACAAAAGAGGCCCTGTACCGGGAAGCGATAGAAAAACTACATGCGAAAGGGTATTATGTAATAGGGAGAATCACATGTTTCAAGGACAGCTACTACGCCAAGGACCATCCTGAGAGCAGCATCTGCGACAGGGCAACGGGAGCGCCGTTCCTGCACAACAAGTCATACTGGCCCAGCGCTTACAGCAGGGACGTCTGGCAGTTCAACGTTGAACTGGCAAAGGAATCGGTACGCAAGTTCGGCCTGGACGAAATAAACTTTGACTATGTGCGCTTTCCTGACAAGATGATCAGCATCGATGCCCAGATGGACTACCGTAACCGTTATGGGGAATCAAAGGTCCAGGCAATACAAAACTTCGTGCGCTATGCCTGCGATGAACTGCACCGCCTCGGAGTTTATGTTTCGATTGATGTTTTCGGAGAATCTGCTAATCCTGGTTACACAACGGCTTACGGCCAGTACTGGCCTGCAATTTCTACTATTGCCGACGCCATCTGTGCAATGCCTTACCCAGACCATTTTGCCGATCATTATTACGGAATATCAAAGCCCTGGAATCATCCGTATGAAATCCTGAAAGCCTGGGGAAAGCGGGTGCAGGGACGCCAGGCCGTCACTTCCACTCCGGCGAAGGTCAGGACATGGATACAGGCATACCATGTCATGCGCTGGGTGGATGCCAACGGACTCGACAATGATGCCAATTTCATTGAGCGCGAAATCCGCGGCCTTTATGATGCCGGCCTGACTGGAGGATACTCCACATGGCTCGCTTCCGGGAACATTGAGATCTATCGTTCCCAGAAAGAAGCCTATGCACTTGATTATCCTTCACTTCCTCCTGTCGACATTCTGAACTCATTCATATGCAAGTAATGAACGAAGATCTATTCAGCCGTACCGAACTGCTGCTGGGGGCCGAAGCTATGAGGCGTCTGAAAGATGCACGCGTCATAGTTTTCGGAATCGGGGGCGTGGGCAGCTGGTGCGCGGAAGCTCTGATACGCTCGGGGATAGGATATCTTACAATCGTGGATGCCGACCGTATCTCTGCAAGCAATGTAAATCGCCAGCTGATGGCGGATTCGGAGAACATCGGTGCCGTGAAGACGGATGAAATGAAAAAACGGCTTCTCAGGATCAATCCCGAAGCAGTCGTAAATGCCCGCAATGAGGTCTATACCGAGGAGACGGCCGATTGCTTCAATCTGCGGGATTATGATTGCATTATCGACTGCATCGATTCACTGAAAGATAAGATAACCCTTATCCTGAACGCTACGGCGACCGACGCAGTCTTTCTTTCATCTATGGGTTCGGCGCTCAAGACCGATCCAACAAAGATCAGGGTCGCCGAATTCTGGAAAGTCCGCGGATGCCCCCTGGGGTCCATGCTGCGAAAGCGCATACGCCAGAAGGGGATAATGCCATCAAAGGATTTCCTTTGTGTCTACGATGAAGAAGTGCTTCAGAACAAAGGTGCGGCGCCTGATCCTGAGCTGGACCCCGGACTGTTCAAAAAAGCCGCTATCAACGGCACCATTGCTCATATTACCGGCATATTCGGACTCACTCTCGCCGGCCTTGCCATCAATACCCTGATATCATGAAAATGAAATATATTGTTCTCTTTATGTTCGCATCTGCACTTGCCGCCATCCCAGGGTGCAGGGAAGCGGAGACATCTGCCGATGATGAAACAGCAACCATGCTCCGGGCATGTTTTACAACCCCGCCTCAAAGTGCAAAACCGCTCCTGTGGTGGCATTGGATGAACGGCAACATCACCGAAGATGGTGTAAGGAAAGACATAGAGTGGATGAACCGCATAGGAGCCGGAGGATTTCATGTCTTCGATGCTAATTTCACAACCCCTAAAATCGTAGAGGAACGCCTGGATTACATGTCTGCCGGATGGAAGAAAGCTTTCCGAACGGCTATTCGCATGTCGGATTCGCTTGGATTCGATGTCGGCATCGCAAGTTCTCCCGGTTTCAGCTCCACAGGCGGACCCTGGGTTAAGCCGGAGGATGCCATGAAAAAACTTGTATGGAGTGAGACCCCCGTGCAAGGAGGAAGGCATTTCCACGGAAGCATAACTCTCCCTCCCGGGTGCACCGGAAAGTTTCAGGACATGCCGAATGTGGTGTCCGGACCTTCTTCCGCAGAAGTCAGTGAGACTTATTATAAAGATGTGGCAATTATCGCCGCCCGAAGACCGACAGCCTCCAAAAGTCTTGTGGAACTGGGAGCAAGGGTGACATCCAGCGGCGGCAGTTTCAGTGTGGAACAACTCAGCAATGGCAGGCTGAACGATGTCGGAAGGCTTCCTGCAGGAAATGACGGCTATGCCTGGGTGCAATACGAATTCGATGAACCCCAAAGTTTCCGAAGCCTTACGGTAGTGAACGTCCGCAATAGAAACGGAATGCATTCCCCGCAGCCGGTCTGCGATGATTCTCTTCTTGTAAGCGATGATGGTATCAATTTCAGGACAGTGGCCGGCATTCCGATCGGAGGATGCGCAGAACAGACCATCTCGTTTGAAGAGGCGGTCACGGGAAGGTATTTCCGTCTCAAAAGGAAAAACCCAAAAGCGTCTTATCATTATACCGAGGAGCGGAGGAAACCGGACCCGCTTTGGTCTGAGCTTGGGGAATTCAGACTCTTTACGGAAGTACGTACGAATCATTTCGAGGAAAAGGCCGTATTCGGCCAGGCCCATGACATAAGGAGCAATCCTTCACCTGAAGCAACAGAGGATGAGATCTGGACATCTGTCATCGATCTGAGCGACTGCTTCCGGAGCGGTATTCTTGACTGGGACTTTCCTGAAGGGGAGTGGGTAGTGTTCCGTTTTGGGGCAAGCCTCACAGGCAAAAAGAATCATCCGGCTTCTCCCGAGGCAACAGGTCTCGAGGTAGACAAACTTGATGCAGATGCCTGGACCAGGTATTTCCGCAACTATATTGATATGTATAAGGAGGCTGCAGACGGCCTTCTCGGTGAGCGGGGAATCAGGCATATGCTCACCGACAGCTACGAAGCAAATGTCCAGAACTGGACACCGCGTCTCCGCGATGAATTCAGGAAAAGACGCGGTTATGACCCCAGGCTCTGGCTTCCTGCAATGACCGGAGCTGTGATAGAGAGTACGGCTCGGACGGAGAAGTTCCTGCTCGACCTTCGCCTCACTCTCGGAGAACTCTTTTCCGAGAACTATGCCAGGCTTAGCCGCCTCGTAAAAGAGGAATATGGCATGGAGGGATGCTTTATTGAATCGCATGAGAACGGACGTGTTTTCCCCGCAGACGGCATGCAGATAAAGAAAACAGCACTTTACCCGATGTCCGGAATGTGGGTTCCCGGAAAGGTAGGGACTCCCGACAGGGACCTTGAAGGCAAGGCTGATATCCGCGAGAGCGCATCTGTTGCGCATATCTATGGACAGAATCTGGTGGCGGCTGAAAGTCTGACGTCCATTGGCCTTGAGCGTCAGGCATACAGTTATTGTCCTGAAAACTTGAAACATACGGTTGACATGGAGCTTTCATGCGGACTCAACCGCTTCGTTATTCATGATTCAGCCCACCAGCCATGCGATGATGTGTTTCCCGGTCTTGGACTTGGAGTTTACGGGCAATGGTTCACCCGGCATGAGACATGGGCGGAGCAGGCAGTCGCATGGATGGATTATCTGAGCCGCAGTTCTGCTATGCTCCAGCAGGGCAGGAACGTGGCCGACATCCTGTGGCTTTACGGCGACGACAACAATATCACAGGGCTTTATTCTCATAGCGAGCCCCAGGTGCCATCCGGTTTCAATTACGATTTCGCAGGACCGGAAACCCTGCTCGAAGCCATCCGGATCGAAAACGGCAGGCTCGTTACCGATTCTGGCATGAGCTATGGCATACTCTGTCTGGATCCAAGCACCGACGTGCTGTCCGACAGATCGAAGGGGATGATCGAATCGATACGGTCGGCCGGTATCCCAGTGGTGGAGCCAGGCAAGGCCCTTGAAAAAGCTTGCAGAGGTATTGAGAAGGATTTTGACGGTCCTGACTCCCTCAAAGTCGTTCACAGGACCCTTGAAGGCGCCGATATCTATTGGGTCAGCAATCCATCCGAACAGAAGATTTCTGCAAAAATGTCGTTCAGGACATACGGACATGCAGTGGAAATCTGGAATGCGGAAAGTGCCGAGATGCTTCCCACGGGTTTCTTTTTCAGGGGAGGTCGTACGGTGGTCCCGCTGGATCTTGCTCCGGACGATGCCGTATTTGTGGTATTCCTTAATTCAGCATCCCATTCAAGGAAGGTTAAAGCACCGAAAATCACTTCGACCCGGACCATGAACGGCCCATGGACAGTAGAATTCCAGCAGGGACGCGGTGCTCCCGAAGGGACAGTTATGGGAGAACTCTGCCCGCTCAACGAAAGCTCGACGGAAGGCATTCGCCATTTCTCCGGCACCGCCATATACAGAAATACCTTCAGACTGGAGAGCATCCCGGATGGTCGCATCGAACTGTCACTCGGAGATGTTAAGAACATTGCCGAAGTGTTCGTGAACGGCATAGCACTGCGAACCCTCTGGAGACCACCTTTCAAACTTGACATCAGCGAAGCCGTACATGAGGGCGAGAACCACCTTGAGGTCAGGGTTACAAACCTCTGGGTCAACCGCCTCATCGGGGATGCCAAACCTGATTATTTCCGCGGCAAGAACCTTGAGTTCACAAGGGATGCCCTGACTTTCACCCCTAAGGCTTTCTATGTTCAAGACGACCCGCTTCTCCCTTCGGGGCTTTTGGGACCTGTAAATCTTAACTTTATAAAATAATGCATTTAAATAGAATCTCCAGAGTGTTGTTATGCCCGTTGCTGCTGATAGCATGTACAGGCGAGATAAACGAAATCAAAGACATCGAAAGCTGGCAGGCCGAGTGGATCGGGGCACCCTGGCAGGGCGAGTTCTTTGACAACAATGCAGATCTTCATCCCACCCCGGAATTCCGCAAGGAATTTGAGGTGGATGCCAGGCTGGAGCAGGCTACGGTCTATGTCTGCGGCCTCGGAATGTTCGAGATGAAAATCAACGGCAAGCGGGTTGGTGAAGATTATTATGTTCCTAACGAGACGATGTACGGTGTCAGAGAGAGTGGACATAATTACGGGATCAAAGTTGATGACCGCAACTTCAAGAATTACAGGGTGATGTATCTCGCCTATGATATAACACGAATGCTTTGCAAGGGAGAGAATACGGCAGACGTAACTGTCGGCAACGGCTGGTTCAGTGCGTACCGCAAGGGCTGGATTTCACCGTTCGGAACCCCGAGACTGATCTGCCAGATAGTTCTCAGGTACAAGGACGGCTCCGTGAAAACGATAGCGACCGACGGAAGCTGGATGGTCCGGAAAAGTCCCATAGTCTGGAACAGCATTTATCTCGGAGAAGAGTATGACGCCCGTCTCGAACAGGGAGGGGAATGGCTGCCGGCAGTTCGGCGTGAAGCGCCCCTCGGAAAACTCGAACGGCAGGACGGTCTTGAAGACAGGATAATGGAAGTCCTAGATCCGGTGAGCATTACAAAAAATGAAGAAGGCGACTGGGAGGTTGATTTCGGGGATTATATTACGGGTCGAGTGCATCTTTACGGCATAAAGGCGGAAGCAGGTACGGAAATAGTGCTGGAGCACCCTCTTCCCGATGAAGAGGACCTTAAGAATTGGGTTAAACGCGGCTGGAACGGGGACTACAAATATATCTGCAAAGGAAGCGGGAAAGAAAGCTACGCACCTTCCTTCAACTGGTACAGTTTCCGTAGAGTAAAGGTGAAAGGCTGGCCCGGGGAACTCAAACCATCCAACCTGAAAGCGGAAGCGATTTATACAAACATCCGCGTCACCGGACACTTCGACTGCTCCAATCCGCTGCTTGGCAGGCTGAACCGCCTGTTCTGGCGCACCCAGACCGACAATATGCACATGGGAGTCGCAACCGACTGCCCACATCGTGAAAAAGGCCCTTATACCGGTGACGGACAGGTCGCTTGCGTTGCGGTCATGCACAATTTCGATGCAGATCATTTCTACCGCAAATGGCTTCGCGATATGTCCGACTGTCAGGACAGGGAAACAGGATATGTCCCCAACGGGGCTCCCTGGCATCCAGGATGCGGAGGAGGTGTGGCATGGGGTGCTGCGATGTGCATCATCCCATGGGAGCACTATTTACACTACGGTGACATTTCCGTTCTCGAAGAGCATTACGAAGCCATGCAGGCACAACTCCGTTTCATGGAAGGCTGGCGCACGGAAGAAGGTATCATGAACATGCAGATGCCCATCGGGGCTGAAAAACCGGTCTATTGGATGAATCTCGGCGAATGGTGTCCGGCTTACACTTTCCCCGATGACAGACTTGTGCATACCTATTTCCTTTGGAAGTGTGCCGCATACATGGCAAACGCTGCCCGAGCCCTGGGCAGGACTTCAGATGCAGAATCATACGCCTCTCTCGCCGAAGATGTAAAAGCAGCTTTCCACAGGACTTTCTACGATGCTGAAAAGAAATCATACGGATACAACAACGGTTCGAATGTATTCGCCCTCCACATGGGAGTCCCCGAAGAATACCGTGCGGGAGTCGTGGAGTCTCTTCGCATGGAGATCGAAGAAAACGGGGGACACCTGAATACAGGTATTTTTGGCACGCAGATTTTCTTTGACGTGCTTTGCGACGCCGGTATGAAAGAGCTTGCTTATTCAGCCCTGAACAAAAAGGACAAGCCCGGTTTCGGATGGTGGGTAGAACAGGGGGCGGATACGATGTGGGAGTATTGGAATGGTGAACATTCCCGTAACCATCCTATGTTCGGAGGGGGGTTGACATGGTTCTACACCAGAATTGCAGGCATGCAGACCGACCCTGAAGAACCAGGATACAAGCATATAATAGTTCGGCCGACTCCAATGGGAGACCTGAAGTGGGCCTCATATCAGACCGAAACACCGCAGGGTTCCGCAGCAGTACGCTGGGATATACGCAGAGGACGTTTCATTCTGAAAATTACAGTTCCGAAGGGATCGCATGCAAGTGTATGGATGCCAGGAAAAGACAACCCGGTAGAACTTGGCTCCGGAAAACACCGCTTAAGTACTGAATACGTTATATGAAAAAGAAAGCATTTTCCATACTGCTTTGCCTGCTTATATTGGTTCCGGCATTTGCAGTACTGAACGAAAAAAACCTGTCGCAGACCCTTTCCGTCCTGCGCTTTGAACTTGGTTCCACATTCAGGAACTCTGAGCGTATGGCTCAAAGAATGAGGGGAAACGGTGAAAGGCAGCATGCCCGGCTTGTGAGGATGATGCAGCAGAGCAATGAACTGTCCCTGATGCTGTATTCCCAGAAACAGGACTACACCTTCGACATGACCTATGCGCTGAACGAGGTATCCCGCCAATATGAGGAGTTCTCATCGCGGAGGATGCCTTTCGACGACATCGTCAAGCGTCTGGACATAGACATTGATCGCTATACCAGGCTCATCCACACTCTCAGGAGCCTTCCGCCCTCAAGCACTGTCGAGTACCTTGACAGCCTCGGCAACGTTGTGGTGCTCGATGCCAATGTGAGGGTTTCGCGTCACAGCGGTCTCGAACGCAGGTTCCAAAATCGGGAAAATGCATTCCAACTTGATTCTCTTGGACAGATTGACCGTGACAGTTGTCTTTTCTTTGCTGAGAACCTCCTCGAAATCAGCCAGCGGCAGAAAGAGAGGCTGGTACGGGACAGCACCCACTACCAGCAGACCGCCAACATGTTGAAATCAGCTTACGATTATGCCCAGGATAGATACAAGACGGTCCAGAACAAGATATTCATCGAAGGCCAGACTGCATATCCGACACTTTTGAAATCGTTCAAACGCTATTGGCGGCAGGCCAGCAATGATGCCACCGACAAGTATAGCCTCAAGAAAAACGGTGCCGTGCAGAGCCAGTGGCGCGGTCCCATGGTTGTCGGATTCTCCCTGTTTGTACTCTTCTACCTTGTGGTCGCTGTCCTCGTAAGCGTCATTCTGGTCAACATCCTCACACGAAGGGTCAAGATCTTCAAACGCGACCGTCTGGTTAAAAACCGATTTACGACCATCCTCATTTCGAGCGTAATCATCTTTGCTCTTTCCATCATGCTCGCAAGTACCTTCTCGACCCAGCACTTCTTCAGCATGGCTTCGAAGATCCTGGTAGAATTTGCCTGGATGCTTGCAGCTGTTTTTACCTCATTGATAATCCGTGTGGATGAAGGCAGTGTGAGAAAGGGGATTATGATGTATCTGCCGACCATGCTGATGTGCTTGATAATCATATCATTCCGCATCGCATTCATTCCCAACAGCCTCATCAATATCATCTTCCCGCCCATTCTGCTTATCTTCACGTTTTTCCAGGCATGTTCGCTTGTGCATTACCGCAAAACTCTGCCGCAGAGCGATGTGATCTTCGGTATAGTATCACTGCTGGTGATGGTGATTACGACGCTTGTCGCCTTTTATGGATATGTGCTTCTGGGAGTACAGCTGCTCATCTGGTGGTTCTTCCAGCTCACACTGCTTCAAACGGTTTCTGCTGTTTATGATCTTCTCAGCAGTTACTACAACAAGCACATACGCCAGACCAAACTCAATTACATCGAATCTCATCCTGACCTTCCGCACCGTACCGACGAGGACATGATTACGGTTACCTGGCCTCATGCCCTGATCAAACAGGCACTTTTGCCTATCGCAATCGTGCTCTCATTTCCAATTAGCCTCAGGATGGCATCAGGTGTTTTCGACCTCACAGGGATCTTTAACGAATATTTCCGATATTCCTTCCTGAATGTAGAAGGGTATATCAGTCTGTCGTTGTATAAGATAACGATGGTGATCACCCTCTACTTCGTTTTCAAGTTCCTTAATTATGTCATTAAGGCAGCCTACCGACAGTACAGGATCAAGGATGCCCTCAAGGCATCCGGCGGCAAAATGCTTAACGAAAATGAAATCAATTTCACCCTCGCCGCTAACGTTATAGGCATTATTCTGTGGGGTATCTACCTGATTTCCATTTTCGTGCTGTTGAAAATACCGACTACGGCCGTGAAGGTCATAGGCGCCGGCCTGGCCACCGGTCTCGGTTTTGCAATGAAGGACATTCTGAACAACTTCTTCTATGGTGTGCAACTCATGTCAGGACGTCTCAGGGTAGGGGATTACGTTGACTGTGACGGCATTCGAGGAAAGGTTGACAGCATTAATTATCAGACCACCCAGATTGTGGCTGCAGATGGCTCGGTCATGGCATTTCCGAACGCCACTCTCTTCAATAAAAACTTTAAGAACCTGACTCGCAACCATTCCTACGAACTGCTTTCATTCAATGTTGGCGTGAAATACGGTGTAAACGTGGCCCAGGTTCGCCAGATTATTCTCGATGCCCTTGCGCCTCTTCAGAAAAAGGACAAATATGGACGTGAAATCCTGGATCCGAAATTCGGCATTCAGATCCGTTTCCAGGACTTCGGTGACAGCAGCGTAGATCTTTCGGTCGTGCAGTTTGTCTCGGTGGAAGAAAAATTCGTATATGCTGCAAAAGCCAAGGAAGCCATCTATAACGCTCTCAACGAAAACGGTATAGAAATACCGTTCCCGCAAAGGGATTTGTATATTAAATCGGTTCCCGAAAAAGATTAATTGATCTTTTCGTTTGATTCAACGCCTTTGCGCGTATGCCAGCTGCCGTAGATTTCGCTCACGTTGCCGGCAGTGATAAAATATGCGAAGTTCTTCTCTTTCAAAAAGTTGAAGAGCTTCGCATATTCGTCTTGCGTAAGGAGGGTAACAACTTCTATCTTTTCTTCGCCGCTGTAACCGCCTTGAAGATGATAAATGCTGCACCCTCGTGATAGATCGTTCAATATGAATCTGCGGATCTCCTCGTGATTGTTGCTTATTATGCAGACACGTTTGCGCTTGTTAAGCGTATCGGTGAAATAATCGACGGCAAGTCCGTTGATCCATGTTCCGATAAGACCGATTACCACCATACGGAATGGGTTGATTGCGAATGCAGAACAACAGATGAGTGCCCCGGCAACTGTCACGGATGTTCCTATGTCGAAGTGAAGATATTTGTTGACAATCTTGGCAAGTATATCCAAACCACCGGTGGAAGCATTGATACGGAACAGTATTGCTTGAGAGATACTTAGCATAAGTACAAAACAAATCAGGTCGAGCCATGGATCATTCATGACCGAAGTGCCTTCCACGATGAGTTTGTCGTATGGAAGTATCTTATCCCAAAGATCCACAAGCGGACCCAGAATCAGGGCTGTATAAACGGTTTTCATCCCGAACTCGGCTCCTATCAGCAACCATGCCAGTACCAGCAGCACCGCATTGATTACAAGTATGAGGGTAGAGGTCTTGATTGCGAACCCCATATTCGTAAATACCTCGGAGAGAACGATGGAAAGACCTGAAATACTGCCGATTATAAGTTTGCTCGGCATTAGGAAATAGTAAACCGCCGCAGCACCGAACGACATGCCCAGTGTCATAATAATCAGTTCTTTCCAGAATTTCCAGGAAGAAAGAGGTTTAAAGAAGTTGGTCATCAGCTTTAAAGTTTTCCTCAAATTAAAAAAATAACTATGACAAATCAAAATAATAAGTTAATTTCGTAACAAAATGTAAGCAATGAAAAGAATTATTATATCTCTGGCTGTTGCAATCATCTTTACGAATGCTGCCGCAGGCGGCAATGTCGTTGACAGCCTGTATCTGGATATGCGCACGTCCTTTCACCAGCAGGTAGGAGAGGGGGGATATGACAGTCAGATCAGGGGAGAGCATCTGAATATTCATTTCCATGGTCATGTTGCGCCACAACTGAACTACCGCATCCGTCACAGTCTTTGCAAGAAGGTGTATGATGAGAAGAACAT
Organism: uncultured Bacteroidia bacterium; assembly: GCA_902767465.1. Lineage (GTDB taxonomy): Bacteria > Bacteroidota > Bacteroidia > Bacteroidales > UBA932 > Cryptobacteroides. Next base: position 6,162 of record CACXHM010000002.1, on the reverse strand, counting down.
GTTCAACGCAACCGACATTATGTATCTGAACTGGAATCCTAATGAGAAATGGAGCATTCTTGCCGGCAAATATGCCGTGCTGATAGGAGGATATGAGTACGATGCCACCCCGATAGACGTCTACTACTACAGCAAGTTCTGCAACAGCATTGATCAGGGATTTACCTTTGGGGCTTCTGTCACAAGACATTTCAATTCTGCACAAGCGTTGGTGATGCAGATATGCAATTCACCTCTTGCATTGGGCAAGAGTGGTATTTATGCTTATAATTTTGCCTGGACCGGCAGGTTCGCGCAGTGGTGGCATACTATCTGGACCTTGAATTTTGTAGAGAGCCCGGACAGGAATTTTATCAACTATATCTCTTTGGGAAACCATTTCAATTTTGGAAAAAGCATCCTTGACATAGATGTAATGAACAGAGGCGCTTTGGGACAGAAACGTTTCTTGTTCAGCGATATGACTATCATCTCAAAATTCATCTGGAGCATAGGGGACTGGAATATCTGCGCCAAGGCCGGGTATGAATGGAATGACAGCGCCAATGTCCGCTCTGATGGAACGGCGTATGACATGGTAATAGCCCCTGGAGTGGAATATGTCTATGGCGGATGCGGACTGGAATGGTTCCCATTCGGGCGAGACAAGATACGCCTTCATGCCGTCGTTTATAACGACAGCGATCTCAACCGCAGCAACATTGAAATGGGACTTACCTGGCGTTTTGACGTGATACGGAGGTGATTTTTCTGACAGGATCGCAGGTGACTCCGATGCCCAGTTTGCTGAATGTTTTACGGTCAACTTCACTGAGCATGACAGTGCAGTGAACCTGAGCCCCTTCAAGGTTTGGAAGTTGTTCCAGCGCAAGCTTGCAGTTCTCGTCAATAAGACTCATCATGGAGATGGCAACCAGGACCTCATCAGAGTGCAAGCGTGGGTTGTGGCCGTGCAGATAGTTCACTTTGGTCTTCTGGATAGGCGCGATCATCTGCTGGGGAATCAGTTTTACATTATGTGCAATGCCAGCAAGGTGTTTAAGAGCGTTCAGCAGCAAAGCAGCACTTGGACCAAGAAGAGGACTGGTTTCAGCGGTAATAAGGGTTCCGTCACCAAGTTCTATTGCAGCAGATGCCACTCCCGATTTTTCCATCCTTTCTTTTGCAGCGACAGTGGTCAGCCTGTGTGCAGTGGTGATGCCGGCACGTTTCATAAGCAGGGAAATCTTGTTGACCTCGCTCTCGGCTGCCTTGCCTTCAGCAAAATTGCAGAGTGCCGTGTAGTAACGGCGTACGATTTCCTGAAGTGAAGCCTCCCGGCATGATTCATCGTCACAGATGCAGTTGCCCACCATGTTGACTCCCATATCGGTGGGAGATTTGTAGGGAGATTCTCCATAAATATCCATGAACAGAGCGTTCATGACGGGGAAAATCTCAATGTCCCGGTTATAATTGACCGCCATCTTACCATATGCTTCGAGGTGAAAAGGGTCAATCATGTTGACGTCCTCAAGATCGGCAGTTGCAGCTTCATATGCAAGGTTGACGGGGTGGGTGAGCGACAGGTTCCACACAGGGAAGGTCTCAAATTTGGCATATCCTGCCTTGACACCGCGTTGGTTGTCCTGATAAAGCTGGCTCAGACACACTGCCATTTTCCCGCTTCCGGGCCCGGGCGCTGTAACCACCACGAGGGGCTTTGTGGTCTGCACATAGTCATTCTTCCCGAATCCATCCTCCGAATCAATGAGGGCAACATTGTTGGGATAACCTTCTATCGTATGATGATAATAGACTTTGATGCCCATATTTTCCAGACGTCTGCGATAGGCGTCAGCGCTGGACTGTCCGTTATAATGTGTGACAACGACGCTGTTTACGTACAGGCCTCGGGTGATAAATTCATCGCGGAGGCGGAGTACATCGACGTCATAGGTGATGCCAAGGTCGCTGCGCACCTTGTTTTTCTGAATATCCAAAGCACTGATAACAATTATTATCTCGGCATCGTCACGCATCTGCATCAGCATTTTCAGCTTGCTGTCAGGTTCAAATCCCGGCAGAATACGGCTCGCGTGGAAATCGTCAAACAGTTTTCCGCCGAATTCCAGATACAGCTTTCCGCCGAAGGAGGTTATACGCTGCTTGATGTGTTCCGACTGAATTCTTAGATACTTATCGTTATCAAAGCCTTGCTTCATCTTTTTGATACAGTTTAGAATTATTCAGCGTCCAGTTCCTTTCCAGCACCCCATGCTTTTCCGACTACATCCCCTATGGAACGATAAGTGAGTGATGAAGCATCAAAAACTATCGGTTTGAGTTTGGAGAGGTCAACGCGACCGGCTTCGTCAAGGATGCTGACATCCGCGCTCATGTTCACGACCTCACCGATCAGAATTCCGTCTGCGAAAGAGACCACTCTGCACTCGAGGGTAAGCGGATATTCATTGATGATGGGAGCATCTACGTTCGGGCTTGGAGAAACGGTGAAACCGGCTCTTGCAACTTTGTCAGGAACGTTTCTGCCGCTCACGATGCCAAAGTAGTCGGATTCTTTCACGGTGCGCTCATCGGCAAAACTCACGGTGAAAGCATTCGTGATTTTCAGGTTATCGGTCGTTTTATGTTCCGAGAGGCTGATAACTATCTGATTATGATCATATTGCCCAGCCCATGCAGCCATCATTACATCAGGGGTCTTGTCGGCATCCCATGTTGCAATCATGACACAAGGCTGGGGAGTGGTCATGAGGGAATGGTTGGGACCGAAATTCTTGCGGCCCGCGACTTCTTGAACCGGCGTATTTTCTTTCATTGTCTGATTGTTTTTGTTATTTTCACTGCACGCAGCCATAAGCAATACGGCCGCCGATGCTATTAATAATTGTCCTGCTCGCATAATGTACAAATATACCGAATTATTTCGGTTTGTACATGAAAAGTTATCAACACTATTTTGTGAATAATCATTACATTTGTGAAGTAATACCTGTTCATATCAACCGATAATGAAACTTCTTCTCCTTCTGATTCTGACTCTTTTGACGGCATTCTCAAGCCCCCGTCTGGACAATCTCCGAGATGAATTCTCCAACCCTTCACAAACCTACGGCACCGCATGCTGGTGGTGGTGGCTCAATGGCAATGTAGATGAAGAAGCCATCTCGAGAGACCTTACGGAGATGGCCGGGAAGGGTTTTTACGGAGCGATGGTGATCGATGCCGGAGGAGCCGATTCGGGCGGTCATGCAAGCGTCCCTGCCGGACCGAAGTTCGGTTCTCACGAGTGGTGCAGACTTCTGCGCTACGCACTTGACTGCGCCGAAAAACACAATTTAGTGATTGGAATGAATATCCAAAGCGGATGGAACCTCGGCGGTCCTGTCGTGACCCCTGAATATGCCGCCAAATTTCTGGTAAGCAGTTCTTTGGAGGGTCAGAATGTCACCGATGGCAATTACCTTCCTCCTCAGCCGGAAACCCGCTATGGTTTCTACCGTGACATCGCTGTGCTGGCATTTCCCTGCAGCGGAAAGAAAATAGAACGCATTCATCGCCTCGTGGATCAGGTCAGCCAGAGGGAACTGGGCTTCAGCACCCCGGACGGCACTGTCCTGTTGAGTAATGACGGTCCTTCGGAAGGCGATACCGATCTGGTCGCATCTGAAGAAGTTGTTGACCTCACACCGTTTTTGACAGCGGACGGCCTGTTGAACTGGACTCCGCCCCAGGGAGAATGGAAGATTGTCCGGATAGGTTATACTTGCACTGGAGCAAAAGTATCCACTTGTTCCGATACCTGGCAAGGACTGGTGCTTGACCATCTCAGCAGCGAAGCGTTTGATTTTTATTGGGATACGGTGATGGGGCCGGTTCTGGAAGCCTGCGGGCCGCATGTGGGCAGTACTCTTCGTTACGTTTCCACCGACAGCTGGGAAGCCGGCGGCATGAACTGGACTCCTGGATTTGAGAACTTCTTCAGGGAATTCAACGGCTACGACATTTTGCCCTGGCTCGCAGTTACCGCAGGATATGTCCTGGACGATATCCCCACCAGCCTGGCTTTTCTGGCAGATTTCCGCAAAACCATAAGGGAAGCTATTGCTACGCGCCATTTCGGCCGTTTTGCAGAACGTGCACATGAGCTCGGCATGGGAATCCAGCCGGAATCTGCAGGGCCGCATGGCGCTCCGTTTGACGGGATACGCAATTACGGGCTGAGCGACATCGTGATGAGTGAATTCTGGGCAATGTCGCCTCATCGTCCAACTCCCGTAAGACGCTTTTTCCTCAAGCAGGCCTCATCCGCAGCTCATATCTACGGCAAGAGAATTATTGGAGCCGAAGCATTTACTACCATAGGCCCACAATGGAACGACTGCATCTGGAGCAACCAGAAGCCAGCATTCGACCACGAAATATGTGAAGGCCTGAACAGAGTCTATTTCCACACTTTTACCTGTTCACCCACTTCCATGGGGCTGCCCGGTCAGGAATATTTTGCCGGTACTCATTTCAATCCTCAGATAACATGGTGGAATCAGGCCGGACCATATATTGATTATCTTGCCCGCGTTCAGGCTCTTGCACAGAACGGGGAGTCTGTGAACGAAATCCTTTACTATTACGGAGACCATGTTCCCAATATCTATCCGTTCTCTTCACCGCTTGCTCCCGGATACGACTATGACGTTGTGGACGAACGGACTCTGCTTAAAGCGAAAACCCGTCGCGGACAGATTGTTCTTCCTTCTGGAAGGGCTTATAGGCTTCTGGTTCTTCCTCAGACCCGGGTCCTGTCTCCGGCGGCGCTCAGACAAATAGAGCGATTGGTGCGGAAAGGCGCTACAGTGCTTGGAAACAAGCCTCTTCGTTCCGTGACCCTGCATAAAAAAGATGATTTTGCAAGCCTCGCCGACGCTTTATGGGGAGATTCTCAGCCCGGCATCCGTCCCTACAAGAGAGGTTTTGTAGCTGTGGGGATATCCCCGGAAGACTGTCTTGCCGCAAAAGGTGTTGAACCCGATTGTATTGCAGGTTCTTTTATGTGGATTCACTACAGGTTCAAAGATGCAGATGCGTACTTCCTCTCAAATCAAAGCGGCCGGAATGTGATTGAAGATGTTCAGCTCCGTTCACGGGGAAAATCGGTGGAACTATGGAACCCGGTGACGGGAGAGGCCGAATCGGTCGAAGCAATAATATCCGGAAAGAAAACCTGTGTCAAGGTGGCTTTGGGGCCATATGAGAGCAAAGTGGCAGTCGTTTCCAAAAAGTCTGGAACAGCGCCCCGAAAACAACTCGGCTTCTGCGGTCCGGCCGATACGCTTTGCCGCTGGAAAGTCAGTTTCGACTCCATCCCGGAGGAGGTGTCTTTTGACACCCTTTCCGACTGGACCCTGAACAAAGATCCCCGCATTCGCTACTACAGCGGTTCGGCCACCTATCGCACAACAGTTATCGGCCCCGGCCCGGCTCTGCTTTCACTTGGAGAAATCAAAGATGTGGGCATAGCTCAAGTCTCGCTTAACGGCAAAGACCTTGGAGTTGTGTGGACTTGGCCTTTCGAAGTGGTCCTGCCACTTGAGGAAGGAGAAAACAAACTCGAAGTTACGGTCATTAATTCCTGGTACAACCGTCTTGCTTTCGACCAGGATACACCCGGACGACCTTACGGAACATCCACCAACATACGGCTACGTAACACTTCCTCACTTTCATCCTCCGGCCTTATGGGCCCGGTTGTTATCCGTCGCTTTAAAAATGACCTCTGACAAGTACGCCGTTTATTTTTTTTCATTCCGTACATGGGATGATTAGCATGATCATCTCCCGAAATGCTCAGATTGGGCGTTTGCGCAATATGCGCAGGGCTTGGCTCATCCTGCGGCGGAGCAGCAGTTTTCTAACGACATTGAGGCGCTGGAGTGGGCCGATATCTGCGTTCTGGTCCTTCCTTGCGGCCGCAGCGCCCATACGGAAACGGGCTGGTGCAAGGGCAGGGGAATGAAGACCATCGTCTGGCTTAACGAATCTGAAATCTTCCTATATTTGTGTTCGATAGATCGGAATTTATGGCTTGCAATTCAGACTTTGTTCAATACATCATTGACCAGTGTTCCGGCGCCGGGGAGATTGCTGTGAAGAAGATGATGG
>CACXHM010000001.1 GCA_902767465.1 uncultured Bacteroidia bacterium | reverse complement strand
TCAACTACTCCCGGCAATACCCCGGAATACTTTTCCCCGGAAAGACACAGTACGTGACTTCCGGGGATGATTGTTTTGGCGCTCATGCCCGGAGGGTGCTGGACACAGCCAATCCGCTGAACTGGCCCGGAGCAGCCCGGAAAATACGCTCATGGCAGCCGGATCTGCTTATCCTGCGCTATCTCATGCCATGGTTCGCACCATCACTCGGTGCAGTCGCCCGCGGAATGGCGCCCGGCTGCAAGGTTGTGGCAATAGCAGACAACATCATCCCGCACGAAAGGCATTTTTTTGACAAGCCTTTCACAAAATGGTTTCTTGGAGGACTTGACGGATGCGTAACCTTATCTTCCACGGTAGAAAAAGATCTCCGCTCCTGGGCGCCCGAAATGCCGTCGAAAACTCTTTTCCATCCCCTCTACAACCATTTTGGGGAGAAACTTCCCCGAGAAGAGACAGAGCGTCGTCTCGGCCTTGAGCCAGGGAAGAAGAACCTGCTGTTTTTCGGACTCATACGTGACTATAAGGGGCTGGACATCCTGCTGAATGCCATGGCTTTTCTGGATGACAGTTACCAGCTCATAGTAGCCGGGGAATGCTATGGCTCATTCGAAAAATATCAGCAAATAACAGAGTCTTCTCCCGCCCGTGACAGGATCAGGCTTTTCAACAGCTTTATCGAAGATGAGAGGGTAAAGGATTTCTTTTCTGTAGCCGACCTTACGGTACTTCCCTACCGCAGCGCCACCCAGAGCGGCGTCTGCTCTGCATCCTATCATTTCGAAGTTCCGCTGGTCGTAACAGATGTTGGCGGGCTTCGTGAAGCAATCGGAGATTCAGGCACGGGACTTGTTGCATCTGCCCCCGAGCCGCGGGAAGTGGCAACTGCCATCAAGGAGTTCTTCAAAGCCCCGTCGGTGCGCACCGCTTGCATACGCGCCATACGCCGGGAAGCGGAACGCTTGGGATGGACCCGCTTTTGCGAAGAATTGCTTATCTTTGCGAACAGTTTATGACAAGAAGAATTATACTCACCATCGTAGCCGCGTTGTCTTTTGCATCAGTGCAGTTGACAGCGCAGGAATATGAGGTGCCCGAAATAAAAATTTCGCAGGACAAAGTCAGGGTCAAAGGCAAGAGCTATTATGCCCATGTGGCCACGGAAAAACAGACCCTATACTCCATAAGCAAGGCATATAACGCAAGCCTTCAGGATATCTATGACGCCAACCGCAACCTTGATCTGGAGAATGCCGGTCTGAAGGCCGGTCAACTTATCCTGATTCCGGTTGAGCCGTCCGCTCCGGCAAACGCGGATCCGACGACAACGGAAACGAATGCTCAAACCAAGCCCGAAACGGAGCCGGTCTCACCCGCTGTTCCTGCAACGCCCGCAACTCCTCCGGAGGGCCAGAAACCTTCCGGAACCGGAAGCAGCGCAATCGACCGATGGCTCTTTCCTGGCAAGAACAGACAGCAGGCCGAACAGCCCGCTAAAGACACCGTCACCGCTCCGTCCATAACGGCAGAGCATGAGGTCACGGCAACAGTCGACACCGCAGCGCCGGACTCAAGTGCATTCGAACTGGAGATTCCATCAAACATCAAGGTTAGCATTATTCTGCCTTTTACAAACAGCCGGCTCAGCGACAACTCGGTTGACTTCTATTCCGGTCTGCTTCTTGCCGCAAGGGACCTTGGCAACAACGGCGTCAATCTCGATATACACACCCTTGACATCCGCGACACTTCCATACTGAACGGATCTTCATTCCGCGAAAGCGACATAATCTTCGGCCCCATTACCGTGGCCGACATGAAAACAGTCACCAAGCATTGCCCCAAAGGCAAATTAGTAATTTCCCCGCTTGATCCACAGGCGGCGTCACTGCCAGGATATCTTCCTATAATACAGGCACCTACGCCCATCCATATCCAGAATGCAGACATAGTGCACTGGGCTCTCGAAGATATGGCTCCCGGCGACAGCCTGGTTCTGATAACTTCCCGTGGAAGCACCCTTTCTGAAGGTTCGAAATGCATTGTGGAAACTCTCAAGGCTTCCGGAGCGAGATACCACACAATCAGTTATGAGCTTTTGGAGGGACTTTCGATGCAAAGGTCCTTCGAGGCACATGTCAGCCTCCGGGGTGTTACCCGATACCTGATCGCTGCCGATGACGAGCCATTCGTCAACGATGCTGTCCGCAACGTGAACCTCATGATGTTCAAAAAGCACGATGTCGTCCTGTACGCTCCCTCGCGCATCAGGTCGTTCAATATGATTGAGACAGAATACCTTCACAGCGTGAACACGCATATCAGCGCGGCATATTTCACCGACTATGCCAACAAATCAGTCGGCAACTTCATTATGGCATACCGCGCCCTTTTCAATACCGAGCCAAATTCATTTGCGTTCCATGGCTACGACACCCTCCACTACTTCGTAAACATTTGCCGCACTTATGGAAGACAGTGGCCGAAAGTGATTGAAATGTACCGGGAAAAGGGATTGCAGACCGACTTCCAGTTCTTCGATGCCGGAGAGGGGTTCACGAACGCTGCGGTCCGCCGCATAGTTTACACTCCTGATTTCAGGACGGTTCTTCTTTAATTCCTAGAGTTCTTTCCGCCAGCGGGCAAGCGGGATTCCGAGTTGTCCGCGATATTTTGCAATGGTGCGCCTTGCAACCTTGTACCCGCGTTTCTCCATTTCGGCAACCAGTTGCTCATCGGTCAGGGGTTTACGCTTGTTCTCGGCATCCACACAATCCTGCAAAGCCTTTTTCAACTCACGTGTAGACACTTCCTCACCATCGTTGTTCTCCATTCCCTCGGAGAAGAAATACTTAAGAGGAAAGATGCCGAAATGGGTCTCGATGTATTTGCTGTTGACTACCCTGGAAATGGTGGAAATATCGAACCCGGTCTTTTCCGCAATATCCTTGAGAACCATCGGCTTGAGATTGCTTTCATCACCATCCAGAAAATAATCATGCTGAAAATCGAGGATAGCCTGCATGGTGCGCTGAAGGGTATTCTGTCTCTGTTTCAAGGCTTCGATAAACCATTTCGCCGAATCAATCTTTTGACGGATAAAGGTTGCGGCCTCTTTCTGCTCCCTGTCGCCGGAATCTTTCGCAGAGTTCATCATATCGGAGTACTTCCGGTTGACCTTCAGTTCGGGAATGTTGAAACGGGGCATTATAAAGGAAAGTTTCCCGTTGTTCTCCTCCAGAACGAAATCGGGCACTATCTGCCTGGCCTGCTCGGCGTAGCCGTCTTCCATCTGCCCGCCAGGAGCCGGATTGAGCCGGGTTATGCAGGCGATGGCAGCTTTCAGACGATTCTCGTCCATGCCAAGGCGGCTCATCACCTTATTGAAATGCCGGTTGGTGAATTCCTGAAACTGCTCATCGAGAATCCGGTATGCGTCCTTGACATCCTGGGTCATGGTACGTGAACGCAGTTGTATCAGCAGGCACTCTCTCAGGTCCCTTGCTCCCACTCCGGGCGGGTCGAACTCCTGCACTACCGACAGCATCTGCTCCACCTCGCTCTCACTCACCTCAAGCCCCGCACGGAAAGCCATGTCATCAACCAGGGAACTTATATCGCGCCGGAGGTAACCGTCGCTGTCAAGACTTCCTATGATGAAAGAAGCGATCCTGTGCTGGCGTTCATCGAGTTCGCGGTAGCCAAGCTGTTCCATAAGACTTCCGGTGAAACTCTCCTGCACCGAGAAGGTGTTGTATTCCGGACGTGGATCCTTACCCCAGTTGTTCACGCGGGTCTTGTAGGAAGGGACTTCTTCCTCTTCTTTTATTTCATCAATTGAGACGTCCTTGGGGGCATCATCTTCCAGCACAGGGTTTTCCTCGAGTTCCGAACGTATCTTCTGCTCCAGTTCCTGAACCGGAAGTTCTATCAACTTTATGGTTTGGATCTGAAGCGGGGAAAGCCGCTGTGTCTGTTTAAGTTCAAGCCCTTGTTTCTGCATCCTACTCTACCTTTTTCAATATTCTGAGGGTATCCACCTTGTATCCGCTCTTCTTTGCTATGGAAGGATATTTGAACCTCTCCCGCACGATGAAAGCGGAAGGAAACTGCTGTTTGATGGGGCCAAGCGCCTCCATGGCCTCGGACTTGTTTCTGAAATCGCCAACGGTAACCTTGAAATAAGGACTGCTGAAACTTCGATATGCCGAGATCCCCGGATTCTGCACCTTGAAACGGTAAAGCGCAGCCTCGCTTGCCCCGCGTGCAGACTGGGAATTGTCAAAGAAAATACGAATCCTGTAACCGTTGTGCATCTTGCCGCGGTTGGCCCTTGTGCGGGTTTCAACGGCGTTGCGCACTATTCCTGACTGGGAGACCCTGACGTTCTCGGGCAGGACAGTGAAGATGGTGCTGCCTTCCAAAGTGGAATCTACAGACGAAATGGGCGTGAACACCAGCGAATCAACAATGACATAGCCCGGAGGCGGCACCTGCTGAGCCCGGAGCCCGAAAGCACAGACAATCGCAGTGAATATGATGGCTATACGTTTCATTACTTCATAAATTTAGTCAGCGGCACATCGGTATATTCAATAGTCTTGCCAACATCACCGGCAATGTTCGCCCTGGCGTGCAGGTCGAGAGTAAAATCTTCAGGATTGAAGCCCTTGTAAACAGCCAGAAGCTGCACGACGCCCACGCCCTCCGCAAGTTGTCCCTGAAGCGGAATGCGGTAAACGCGATCACATTTGCCGTCCACCGTCACGCTTTCCCCGGTGATGATGCCGAACACTTCGCCGCCACGTTTCACCACGGCTTCAATGTCCTTGACCACGAAGGACGGAGCCGGATTGTTGATCCCGACTGCAACCACCGCGTTGCAGCTGCGCATACCGGTGGGAACTACGCTCTCGATCTCAAAAGAAGACACTTTGATCTTCTTGTATTTGCTGATGCACCCCGTAAGAAGCAATCCTGCCGCTGCGATCAGCACGGCAATCCTGGCAACCCCTTTCATATCTTGTCTCCGTAACTGAGGTCACCCGCATCGCCCAGACCCGGCACCACGAGCGAATGGCTTGTGAGTTCTTCATCGATGGCGGCCGTCCAAAGGGTAACTTTTGCCGGGAGGGTTTTTTTTAGAGTCTCCACAGCATAGGCGCTCACTATCGGACAAACCAGATGGGCTTTTTCGGGTTCTCCCCCATCGGCTACGAAACGTTCGTATGCGAGCAGCATGGAGGAGCCTGTAGCCGCCATGGTATCGGCAATCACGAGCGTCTTTCCTTCCAGATTGGGAATCGAACAGTATTCGGTGTTGATATGGAATTTGCCGCCGGCGTCATCTTTGCGGAACGCTGCCAGAAACCCGCTTTCAGCTTCATCGAAAAAGGCAAGGAGCCCCTCGTGAAGCGGAAGTCCGGCACGCAATATTGTGCCCAGCACTATTTTGTTGTCGAAGGTTTCCACGACAGCGGTGCCGAGTGGTGTTTTTACATCTTTGGGGCTAAAATCGAGGGTCTTGCTTATTTCGTAGGCGAATATCTCCCCTATCCGTTTGAGATTCGTACGGAAACGCATACGGTCCTTCTGAATGGATTTGTCGCGTATCTGCGCAACATAGGCATTTAGCAGGGAATTGCTTTTTTCGAGATTAACAAGTTTCATGACGCCGTTTTTCAAATTAAGCAAAGATACTAAAAAATTGATTACCTTTGTAAAGATATGGAAAAAGTAAGACTTCTCATCATGGGCGGAGGCCCTGCAGGCTACACTGCAGGCATTTACGCCTCCCGCGCCGGGCTGGCGCCGGTGCTGTATGAAGGGCCCGAACCCGGAGGCCAGCTCACCACGACCACAATGATAGAAAACTATCCCGGATTTGCAAAAGGAGTGGATCCATATACTCTCACGGGTGCCATGCGCGAGCAGGCGGCAGGAGTGGGGACCGACATCAGGCGCGGCACAATCACCCGTGCCGACCTGAGCAGGCGTCCTTTCGTATTCGATATAGACGGAACGCCCGCGGTCGAAGCCGACGCCCTCATAATCGCAACCGGAGCAACGGCCAGATATCTCGGTCTTCCATCCGAACACAAATATCGCGGTGCCGGAGTATCAGCATGCGCAACCTGCGATGGATTCTTCTACCGCAAAAAGGACGTGGCAGTAGTCGGCGGAGGCGATACCGCATGCGAAGAGGCCACCTATCTTGCCGGACTGTGCAAAAAAGTTTATATGATCGTTCGACGCGACGTTTTCCGCGCCTCCGAAGCAATGCAGCAGCGCGTGCGGCAGACCCCGAACATCGAAGTGTTGTGGAACTGCAACACTCTCGAAGTGCTCGGTGACGGCCAGAACGTGACTGGGGCCAGGCTCCAGCGAAAAGATGGCGAGGTTTTTGATATATCTGTTGACGGCTTTTTCCTCGCCATAGGCCACCATCCCAACTCCGATCTTTTCAAGGATGTTCTGGCTCTGGACGGAAACGGCTACATAGTGACGGACGGAGCATCCTCGCATACCAATATCGAAGGCGTTTTTGCGGCCGGAGACGTGCAGGATCCTCACTACCGTCAGGCCATCACGGCTGCAGCATCGGGTTGCCGCGCCGCGATAGATGCAGAAAAATATTTGAAAAAATGAGATTTCCGTTCCTTCTTTCCGCAGTTGCTGCGACAGTCCTGCTTGCCGCAGGTTGCAAGTCGCAATACGACGCCCTGCTTTCCGGCAACGACGTTGATGCCAAATACGAAGCGGCATTCAAATACTTCAACGAAGGCAAATACCGCAAGGCTGCCGAAATGTTTGAAAGCATGTCGGTGCTGGTCAGCGGCACCCCCCAGGACGACACCGTGCAGTTCTACAGGGCGCTCAGCAACTATAGGTTCAAGGATTACTACACCGCCGAGACGAACTTCAAGAGTTTCCTCGACAAGTTTCCCCGCAGTCCCTTCTCCGAAAATGCTGAATTCCTCCGCGTGGACTGCCTCTACAAGAGCACTTACCGATGGGAGCTTGACCAGACCCCCACATATGCTGCGCTCGTTGCCATCAATGAGTATCAGATGAAGTATCCGGGATCGTTGCATTCGGCCGTGTGCAGGAGAATGTCGGAAGATCTGGAGGAACGTCTCGACTACAAGGCCTACCAGAATGCTTACCTCTACTATAAAATGGAGGATTACAAGGCTGCAAGGGTAGCACTGCGGAATGTCCTCAAGGATGATGCAGACAACATCTACCGCGAAGACATCCTCTACTACACGGCCCTTGCTTCTTACAAGTATGCACTGATGAGCGTTACCGAAAAACAAAAAGAACGCTACATGGTTTTCGTCGACGACTACCTGAACTTCGTTGGCGAGTACCCCGATTCTTCATCCAGGTGCAAGGAACTGGAACACCTCTACAAAAAAGCGAAAGAAAAAATTTGAAACTTTGCGGTGTATCCGCATTGTATAAAAAGTATGGAAAAGAAATTACCAGTAAACACTATCACGAGGGACATCCGGGACCTCGCC